>NZ_JBSGBF010000174.1:0-7029 GCF_053601115.1 Streptomyces sp. NPDC004788 | reverse complement strand
GGCCGCCGGCGCGCCGTCGCCGCCGCGGGCCTCGCCGTGGTGGCCGTCACCGGCGGCGCCTTCCACCTGTTCAGCGGCCCCGGCCCCGGCGACGGCGCCGCGGACCCCGACGAGGTGACCCAGGCGTCGGCCCCGGACACCGCCACGCTCCCGGCGACGACCACGCCCTCCGTCGAACCGACCCAGACCACGACCCCGAGCGCGACCCCCAGCCCCACGGCGAGCCACCGGCCCAAGCCCTCCCCGACCCGGACGGCTCCCAAGCCCGCCCCGCCCCGGCCGCGGCCCCCGCGGCCCACCACCGCGGCGCCCACCACCCCGGCCCCCACCTCCTCGACCGAGTCGGGCCAGGTGATCGACCTGGTCAACGCCGAGCGGGCGAAAGCGGGTTGCGGGCCGGTCACCGAGAACGCCCTGCTGACCCGGGCCGCGCAGGGCCACAGCGACGACATGGCCGCGCGCGACTTCTTCGACCACACCAACCCGGACGGCGACGGCCCCGGCGAACGCGTCACCGCGGCCGGCTACCGCTGGTCGACGTACGGCGAGAACATCGCCAAGGGCCAGCGCACCCCGGCCGAGGTGATGGACTCCTGGATGAACAGCCCCGGCCACCGCGCCAACATCCTCAACTGTTCGTTCCGCGAGATCGGCATCGGCATCCACTCCGCCGGCGGCCCCTACTGGACCCAGGTCTTCGGCGCGCAGTGACGCCGGACCTGCCGCGTGCACGGCGGCGGGTGTCCGGCCGTCCCCCATGGGGCCGGGCACCCGCCGCCGTCACCGGGTCCTCACGACCCCCGTCACCAGGTCCTCACGACACCCGGTGCAGCCAGCCGTAGGTGTCCTCGCTCCTGCCGTACTGGATGCCGAGCACCCGCTCGCGCAGCGCCGCCGTCCGCTCGCCCGGCTTGCCGTCGCCGATCGTGAGCGAGTGGCCCTCGCCCTTGATCCCGGTGATCGGGGTGATCACGGCGGCGGTGCCCGCGGCGAACATCTCCGTCACCGTGCCGTCGGTGATGCCGGCGCTCAACTCCTTGAAGTTGACCGGCCGTTCGACCGGCGTCAGGCCGAACTCGTGGGCGAGCGCCAGGACGGAGTCGCGGGTCACGCCCTCCAGGATGGTGCCGAGCGCCGGGGTGATCAGCTCGCCGTCGGAGGTGACCACGAACAGGTTCATCGTCCCGGACTCCTCGATGCAGCCGTCGTCGCCCGTGCTGTCCAGGTAGAGCACCTGGTCGCAGCCGTGCTCCTGGGCCTCGGTCTGGGCGGCGAGGCTCGACGCGTAGTTGCCGCCGCACTTCGCCGCGCCCGTGCCGCCCTTGGCCGCGCGCGTGTAGGTGGTGCTGACCCAGAGGGTGATGCCGGCCGCACCCGAGGCGAAGTAAGCCTGCGCCGGGCAGGCGATGACCGAGTAGACCACGCGCTCGGCCGGCCGGACGCCGAGGAACGCCTCCGCGGCGAACATGAACGGACGGAGGTAGAGGCTCTCCTCGCCCTCCGACACCGGCACCCACGCCTCGTCCGCGCGCACCAGCGCCTCGATGCTCGCCAGGAAGTCCTCGGCGGGCAGCTCGGGCAGCCCCATGCGCTCCGCGGACCGCGCGAAGCGGCGCGCGTTGAGCTCGGGCCGGAACAGCCAGACGCTGCCGTCGGCGTGCCGGTACGCCTTCAGGCCCTCGAATATCTCCTGCGCGTAGTGCAGCACGGCCGCGCTCGGATGCAGCGAGAACGGCTTCAGCGCGCCGACCCCGCGCTCGTGCCACCCCGCCTCCGGCGTCCAGACCGCCGAGGCCATGTGGTCGGTGAAGTGCCGGCCGAAACCGGGCGCGGCCAGCACGGCCTCGCGCTCGGCGTCGGGGACCGGACGGTCGGTGCGCACCAGCGGGTATGCGGGATTCAACGTCGAACTCTCCTTGTTCACAAACGGGTCGGTCGGCTGCGTCCGGGCCGCCGGCCGCGGTCCGTGACGCACCGGAGGAATCCTGCCTCAATGCCGCCCGCGGGAACACGGGAGTCGTCCTCGCTCAGTCGGTGCCGGCGAGGGCGTCGCGGGCCGCCTGCTCGGCCTTCGCCCGGTCCTCGGGCACGAGCCCGATGCGGGTGCGGCGGTCGAGGAGGTCGGCGGTGTCGAGGGCGCCCTCGTGGCGGACGGCCCACAGCAGTTCGGCGCCGGTCACCGGGTGCCCGGGAACGACCGGCTCGGCGAGCGCGGGGTCGGCGAGGCCGAGGGCGTGCACGGCCGGTGCCTCGGAGCCGTAACGGCGCACGAGCCGGGCCGGGGCGTCGAGCCGGGCCAGCGTCTGCGGCCGGGCGGCGCCGACGAGGGGCAGCGACGCGGTGCGGCACGGGCCCGCGCTCAGTCCGCCGGCGGCCACGGCCGCGTCGACGGCGTCCTGCGCCATCCGCCGGTAGGTGGTCAGCTTGCCGCCGACGACCGTGACGACGCCCTCGGGCGAGGTGAGCACGGCGTGCTTGCGCGAGATGTCGGCGGTGCGGCCGCCCTGGCCGCTCGTGTCGAGCAGCGGGCGCAGCCCGGCGAACGCCCCCACCACGTCGTCGCGTTGGACGGTGACGTCGAGCGCGGAGCCGAGGACGTCGAGGAGGAAGCCGATGTCGGTCTCCGGGACCTCCGGCACGTCGGGGATGTCGCCGTCGACGGGCTCGTCGGTGAGGCCCACGTACACCCGTCCGTCGCCCTGGGGCAGGACCAGCACGAAGCGGTTGGTCTCGCCGGGGATCGGGATGTGCAGCCCGGCGGAGAGCCGGCCGAGGTCCTCGGAGCGCAGCACGAGATGGGTGCCGCGGGAGGGCCGCAGCCGGATGTCGTCGACGAGGCCGCCCGCCCAGACCCCGGCCGCGTTGACGACGGTGCGGGCGCGCAGGGTCAGTTCCTGGCCGGTGGTCTCGTCGCGGACCAGCGCACCGTCACGGTGGAGTTCCAGGGCGCGGGTGCGGGTGAGGACGCTCGCGCCGTGGGCGGCCGCGGTGCGGGCGATCGCGGTCACCAGACGCGCGTCGTCGGAGAGCTGCCCGTCCCAGGAGAGCAGTCCGCCGCGCAGCCCGGTGGGGCGCAGGGCCGGCGCGAGGTGCCGGGTCTCGACGGCGGAGAGCGTACGCGGCTGCGGCAGCGTGCGGCGCGAGGTGCGGGCGGCGACGCGCAGCATGTCGCCCGCGAGGAAGCCGGCCCTGGCGAGTGCGGCCTGGGCGCGGCTGACCAGCGGGGTCAGCGGCAGCACGAAGGGCTGGGCGCGGACCAGATGGGGGGCCGTGCGCTCCATGAGGATGCCGCGCTCGACCGCGCTCTCGTGGGCGACGTCCAGCTGTCCGGTGGCGAGGTAGCGCAGTCCGCCGTGGATCAGCTTGGAGCTCCAGCGGGAGGTGCCGAAGGCGAGGTCGTGGGCGTCGATCGCGGCCACGGAGAGCCCGCGGGTCGCCGCGTCGAGGGCGGCTCCGGCTCCGGTGGCGCCGAGTCCGACGACCAGCACGTCGACTTCGGCACCGTCCGCCAGCCGGTCCAGCTCCCGGCGGCGCCGCCCGGCGTCGAGCGAGGAGCCGGGCAGGGCGGGGGAGGGGGCGGGGCTGCTCGTGGGGTTCATGGGGTGAGGGTCCTCTCCAGCAGGGTGCGCAGCTCGTCCAGGAAGGCGGCTTCGCTCAGTTCGGGATCGGTCTCGTCGGTCATGGTGCGCAGCGAGAGCGTGAAGGACTGGACGACGAGCAGCAGCGACCGGGCCTGCAGCTCCGTGCGGCCGGGCCGGACGGAGCCGTCCTCGTGGCCCTGGTCGAGCGCCGCGGCGATGAGCTCCAGGAGGGCCTCCTGGCTGGCTCCGCGCCGGTCGAGGACGTACGGGAGCAGCAGCTCGGGATCGACGTCGAGGATCTTGTGGAACAGCGGATGGGCGCGGAACGCGGCGGCCCCCGCGACCAGTCCGGCGACGAGCCGCGCGCGTACCGGCCGCGGGTCGTCGGCCGGCGGCATGGCGCCGGCCGCCACCGCGATCCATTCCCGGGTCATCAGGTCGCCGACCAGGCTGTTCACGTCGGGCCAGCGGCGGTAGATCGTCATCCGGGACACGCCCGCGCGCCGGGCGACGTCGGTGAGCGTGGTGCGGCGTACGCCGACGGCGAGGACGCAGTCGCGGGCGGCGTCGAGTACGGAATCTGCGTCCGAGGCGTTGTGACGAATGGGCGTCATCTGTCACAGTGTAATGGCAGGACGGGCCGAGCGGCAGCGCCGACCCCGAACCGGAGCCCGAACCGGACCCTGAGACAGACCCCCGAAACAGACCCTGAACAGCACCGACCGTGCACAGCACCGTGAGGAACTTCGAAGTGGACATGTTGTGGAGCGGCTGGGGCGACCCGGCCAAGGCGGCCCCGCTGCCCGACGCGGTGACCGGCCTGCTGCGGGACCTGCTCGGCGTCACCCCGCGCGAGAACGGCCCGGCCGGCCTCGCCGACATCGAACCGCCCGCCCCGGCCCTCACCGACGCCGCCCGCACCGCCCTGTCGGCGGCCCTCGCCGCGCCGGACGCCCTGCGCGAGGACGCCGAGAGCCGCATCCGCCACACCCGCGGCAAGTCCACCCCCGACCTGCTGCGCATCCGCGCAGGCGAGGTCACCGACACCCCCGCCGCCGTCGTGCTCCCCGGCAGCCACGACGAGGTCCTGGCCGTGCTGCGCGCCTGCGCCGACCACGGCCTCGCCGCCGTCCCGTTCGGCGGCGGCACCTCCGTCGTCGGCGGCCTCGCGCCCACCACCGAGCGGCCCTTCGTCGCCCTCGACCTGCGCCGCCTCGACCAGCTCCTCGCCCTCGACGAGGAGTCCCGCACCGCGACCCTGCAGCCCGGGCTGCGCGGCCCGCAGTGCGAGGCGCTGCTCAACGAGCGGGGCTGGACCCTCGGCCACTTCCCGCAGTCCTTCGAGTGGGCGTCCGTCGGCGGCTTCGCCGCGGCCCGCTCCAGCGGCCAGGCGTCCGCCGGCTACGGCCGCTTCGACGAGATGGTCCTCGCCCTCACCGTCGCCACCCCCGAAGGCACCCTGGAGACCGGACGCGCCCCGCGCTCCGCGGCCGGCCCCGACCTGCGCCAGCTGATCCTCGGCTCCGAGGGCGCCCTCGGCGTGATCACCGCCGTGACCGTCCGCATCCGCCCGCTGCCCGCCAAGCGCGTCTACGAGGGCTGGCGCTTCGCCGACTTCGCCGCCGGCACCGCCGCCCTGCGCCGCCTCGCCCAGGACGGCCCGCGGCCCACCGTGCTGCGCCTGTCCGACGAGTCGGAGACCTTCATCGGCCTGGCCCAGCCGGACGCCATCGGCAACAGCGAAATCCCGCAGAACCCGGGCTGCATGGCGATCGTCGGCTACGAGGGCACCGAGGCCGAGACCGCGGCCCGCCGCGCCGCCGCCCGCGAGGTGCTGCTCGCCTCCGGCGGCGAGTACCTCGGCGAGGAGCCCGGCGACAAGTGGGAACACGGCCGCTACAACGCGCCCTACCTGCGCGACGCCCTCCTCGACGCCGGCGCCTTCGCCGAGACCCTGGAGACGGCCGCCTTCTGGTCCGCGATCCCCGCCCTCTACACGGCCGTGCGCGACGCGCTGACCGGCACGCTCACCGCGGCCGGCACCCCGCCGCTCGTCATGTGCCACATCTCGCACACCTACGAGAACGGCGCCTCGCTCTACTTCACCGTCGTCTCCGCGCAGGGCGAGGACGCGGTCGCGCACTGGGCCCCGGTCAAGCAGGCCGCCAACGACGCGATCCTGGCCGCCGGCGGCACCATCAGCCACCACCACGGCGTCGGCACCGACCACCGCGACTGGTACGCCCGGGAGATCGGCCCGCTCGGCATCCGTATGCTGCAGGCCGTGAAGGCCGAGGTCGACCCGTCCGGCGTGCTCAGCCCCGGGGTCCTCATCCCCGTCCGCTGAACCGCCGGGCGAACCGGCGGAACCCGATCCGCCGGAACCCGCACCGCCGGCACCCGATCCGCCGGAACCCGAACCGCCCGCCGAATTCCGCTCCTGCCGTCCCTCTCCCGCCGTCCGGAGGCATGCTCCATGCGACAGTTCACCGCCGTCGTCAACCCCACCGCAGGGGGTTCCAGCGGCACGGCGGGCCTGCTCCCGCTGGCCCGGCTGCTGCGGGAGGCGGGCGCACGGCTCGACACCGTCTACAGCCGCAGCCTGGAGCACGCCCAGGAGCTCGCGCATGACGCCGGCGCGCGCGGCCATGTCGTCCTCGCCGTCGGCGGCGACGGCATGGCCGGCCGCATCGGCGGCTCGCTCAGCGGCACGGACACGGTCTTCGGCCTGGTCCCGGCCGGCCGCGGCAACGACTTCGCCCGCGCCCTCGGGCTGCCCACGGACGCCGCGGGGCTCGCCGAGGTCCTGCTCCACGGCGAGCCGCGGGCCGTCGACACCATCGAGGTCGAGTCCGCGGCGCACCCGCGGATCCGCGTCCTCGGCAGCGTGTACGCGGGCGTCGACGCGGTCGCCAACCGCCACGCCAACAACTCCCGGCTGCTGCGCGGCGCCGCCTCGTACTACGCCGGCGGTCTGCGCGCCGTCCTCGGCTGGCGGCCCGCCGCGTACCGCATCACCGTCGACGGCACCCGCCACGAGCGCACCGGCTACACCGTGATCGCCGCCAACTCCGGCTTCTACGGCTTCGGCCGCAAGATCGCCCCCGGCGCCCGCGTCGACGACGGGCTCCTCGACGTCGTCGTCATCAACCAGGCGCCCAAGCACCTCTTCTTCGCGATGATGAACGAGCTCAAGACCGGCGCCCACGTCGCCCGCCCCCAGGTCGAGATCCTGCGCGGCAAGGAGATCCGCATCGAGGCCGACCGCCCCCTCCCGTACGGCGCTGACGGCGAGGTCGACGCGACCCTGCCGGTCACCCTGCGGGTACGGCCCGCCGCCCTCAACGTGCTGGCCTAGGGGGTGTCTCGCCGATCATGCCGGGCTCGCGACGCCTGGCACCGCGCCTCGCCGCGTTGTCGTCGGTCGCCGATGCTCCGCATGGACTCC
>NZ_JBSGBF010000173.1:0-7250 GCF_053601115.1 Streptomyces sp. NPDC004788 | reverse complement strand
ACGCCCGGTTACATTCCGAACCCGGAAGCTAAGCCTTTCAGCGCCGATGGTACTGCAGGGGGGACCCTGTGGGAGAGTAGGACGCCGCCGAACAATCATTGTGGGAAAGCCCCGCACCGTATGGTGCGGGGCTTTTCTGCGTTCTGGAGCCGTTTAGGATCCGGGCATGCGCTATGACCTGATCATCTTCGACAACGACGGCGTGCTCGTCGACAGCGAGCCGATCTCCAACCGCATCCTGGCCGGCTACCTCACCGAGCTCGGGCACCCCACCACCTACGAGGAGTCGGTGCGGGACTACATGGGGTCGGCCATGCACCGGATCCACGAGCTGGTCGAGGAGCGGAGCGGGAAGCGGCTGCCGGCGGACTTCGACGACACGTTCCACGCGCAGGTCTTCGCCGCCTTCGAGCGCGAGCTGGAGGCCGTGGACGGGGCCGCCGAGGTGCTCAAGGGGCTGGCCGCGGAGGGGATTCCGTACTGCGTGGCCTCGTCGGGGAGCCACCGGCGGATCCGGGTCGGGCACCGGAAGACCGGGCTCGACGCCTGGTTCCGGGATGAGAACATCTTCAGCGCCGAGGACGTCGGCCGGGGCAAGCCGGAGCCGGACCTCTTCCTGCACGCCGCCGCGCGGATGGGGGTGGCGCCGGAGCGGTGCGTCGTCGTCGAGGACAGCCGGCTCGGGGTGCAGGCGGCCGTCGCGGCCGGGATGGACGTGTACGGGTTCACCGCGATGAGCACCGAGGAGAAGCTGGCGGGGGCCACCGGATTCTTCGGACGGATGGCGGAGCTCCCCGGCCGGCTCTCCCGGCCAGATTGTGATGGTGATCCATCTACCCAGCGGTAGGTTCCGGCCCTACGCTGTGCCGCCATGACAGATGCGCGGTTGCGGCGTGGGCGGGGCTCTCTGGCGGTCAGCTTCTTCGTGCAGGGAGTCACCTTCGCCCTGCTCGTGACCAGGATTCCGGCGATCCAGGACCAGTACGGAATATCCGACGGGCTGCTGCCCGTGTTCCTGGCCGCCGTGCCGGTGCTCGCCGGTGTGTCGAGCGTGGTCACCGAGAAGGTCGTCGCCCGCGTCGGCCCGTCGAACGTGCTGCGCTGGGCGCAGCCGCTGGTACTGCTCGCGCTGCTGGCCGCCGGGGCCGGTTCCGGCCTCGCGTGGGCGGCCGTGGCGCTCGGGGCGTTCGGGCTCGCCGTCGGCTCGCTCGACGCGTCCATGAACATGCTCGGCGTGAGCCTCCAGCGGGCGTACGGGCGGTCCATCATGCTCGGCTTCCACGCCGCGTACAGCCTCGGTGGCATCGCCGGTGCCTCGCTCGCCTGGGTGGGGGCGCACTGGCATCTGTCGCTGTTCGTGTCGTATCTGCCGGTGGTGGCCGTGCTGCTGCCGGTCGCGTTCGTCGGGAGCCGCTGGTACGTGGACGGCGAGCCGGAGGCCGGCGAGGCGGCCCCGGACGGACCGGGCGGCTCGCAGGGTGTGGTGTTCCGGCTGCTGCTGCCGCTGTGCCTGGTGATGACCTTCGCGTACATCGGGGACTCGACGGTCTCCAACTGGTCGGCGAAGTACCTGCAGGACGTGCTGCACAGTTCGGAGGAGCTGGCGACCGTGCCGTACAACGCGTACATGGTGACGACGCTGCTCGGCCGGGCCGTCGGCGACTTCGGGGTGCGGCGTTTCGGGGCGGTCCTGGTGGTGCGGTGCGGGGCGGTGCTCGCGGCGCTCGGCTTCGCGGTGGTGGCGGCGGCGCCGGGGGCCTGGGTGGGGATGGCCGGGTTCACGGTCCTGGGCCTCGGCCTGAGCGTGATCGTGCCACAGACCTTCGCCGCTGCGGGGCGGCTGTTCCCGGGGGCGAGCGACGCGGCCGTGGCGCGGCTCAACGTCTTCAACTACGTGGGCTTCCTGGTGGGGTCGCCGCTCGTGGGCGCGCTCGGTGACGCGTGGACGTACCGGGGCGCGATGCTGGTGCCGATGGTGCTGGTCCTGGTGACGGTGGTGTATGCCACGTCGTTCGGCGCTCAGCAGGCCCGATACGGTGGCGGGCATGAGCAGCCGCGCACTGTTGATGTGGGATGAGGCGGTCACGGGCTACGACTTCGGTCCGGAGCACCCGATGGATCCGGTGCGGCTCGCGCTGACCATGGGTCTGGTGCGGGCGTACGGGCTCGACCGCCGGGTCGACGTGGTGGCGGCGAGGCCGGCCGGGGAGTCGACGCTGCGGCTGGTGCACCGCGAGGACTATGTGGCGGCGGTGCGGGCCGCGTCGGCGGATCCGAAGGCGGCCGACCAGGCGTACGGGCTCGGTACGGAGGACGATCCGGCGTTCGCGGGGATGCACGAGGTGTCCGCGCTGATCGCCGGGCAGTCGGTGGGCGCGGCGGAGGCGGTGTGGCGCGGGGACGCGGCGCACGCGGTGAACTTCGCGGGCGGCCTGCACCACGCGATGCCGGGGTCGGCCTCCGGTTTCTGCATCTACAACGACGCCTCGCTGGCGATCGCCCGGCTGCTCGAACTGGGCGCGGAGCGGGTGGCGTACGTGGACGTGGACGTGCACCACGGGGACGGGGTGCAGGCGGCGTTCTGGGAGGATCCGCGGGTCCTGACGATCTCGCTGCACGAACATCCGCGGACGCTGTTCCCGCAGACGGGCTGGCCCGAGGAGACCGGTGCGGCCGGCCCGGGGGAGGGCGGCGCGGTGAATCTGCCGCTGCCGGCGGGCACCGGGGACGCGGGGTGGCTGCGGGCCTTCCACGCGGTGGTGCCGGAGCTGCTCGCCGACTTCCGGCCGCAGGTGCTGGTGACGCAGCACGGCGCGGACACGCACTTCGAGGATCCGCTGGCGCATCTGGCGGTGTCGCTCGACGCGCAGCGGGCGGTGCAGGAGGCGTGCCACGAGCTGGCGCACGCGCATGTCGAGGGCGGGAGGTGGCTGGCGCTCGGCGGCGGCGGGTACGCGGTGGTGGACGTCGTACCGCGGTCGTGGACGCATCTGGTGGGGATCGCGGCGCACGCGCCGGTGGACCCGGAGTCGGTGATCCCGGCGTCGTGGCGGGACGAGGCGTACGCGCGGACGCGGCAGCCGGGTCCGCGGCGGATGACGGACGGGCGGTGGCCGGTCGCCTGGCGGGACTGGTCCGAGGGCTACGACCCGGCGGACCGGCTCGACCAGGCGGTCCTGGCGACGCGCCGGGCGGCGTTCCCGCTGCGGGGTCTGCTCGCCTAGCGCCCCGCGACCGCATTGTTACGCCAACTGTGCGGTCTCGTACGGGTTTTGGTCCCCGGCCGGGGCCGGTCCGGCAGCATCGTGTGGGTGTTGAGTACCGGGGCGCTGCGGGCGCATCTGTTGGCGGCGGGTCTCGCCGGGACGGTGGCGACGCCGCGGGAGACGAGTCTGCGGAGCTACCGGGCCTTCGCCGCGCGCGATCCCCGGGTGACCCTCGGGCTCGATCCGGCGCGGTCCTGGGACGAGGCCGGGCTGCTGCGGCTGATGGCGGACCGGTGCGGGGTGTCGGCGGACCCGGCGCACCGCTCGGGGCCGGACGTGATCGACCCGGAGCGGACCCTGCGGGCGCTCGCGGCGTTCGCGGAACGGCTGGGGGAGGCGGCCGGCCGGCGGGCTCCGGTGCTCCTGGGGACGGGCCATCCGCACCGGTTGCTGGGTTTCTACGCCGGGATCGCAGACGCTTTGTCGGCGGCGGGATGTCTTGTTCTCACCCCAGCGCAGGGGAGATGTGTCGACATAACGACCCGGTTCGGCGTACGCACGCACCTTCTCGACTACGTACGGGGGGTGGCTCTGGTGCGGGAACCGGGCCTGCCGGCCGCAGGGCGCGAGCCGGGGGCGCACACCCACTCGCCCCTACCGGTCAGGGCGGCCCTGGAGAGCGCGGCGGTGGCCGGCGGGCCGCTGCCGGAGCTGGTGGTGGGGGACCACGGCTGGGTCTGCGGGGCAGGTCAGCTGGGCATCGAGGCCATCGGGCTCGCCGACACGGACGATCCCGCGCTGTTCGTCGGGGAGGCCGAGGGGCAGGTGTCCGTGACCGTTCCGCTTGATGACGGGGTCCGCTCGGACTACTACCGTCCACTCACGCGCTATGTACTCAATCGAGCGTGTCTGTCACGGTAAACAGCTGATCGCAGCTCCTCTTCCCCACTCGTACCACCCGCCCCTACTCTGGGCGTGAGCGCGCAGCGACGAAGAGTCACCGGAGGGGAAGCCGGTGGGCGTCGCGTGCGGAAGGTACAGGTGGGTCATGGCTGCTGGCATGCCTCTCAACGAGGTGAAGTTCCTGACCGTGGCGGAGGTTGCCGCGGTGATGCGCGTCTCGAAGATGACCGTGTACCGTCTGGTGCACAGCGGTCATCTGCCCGCGATCCGGGTGGGAAGGTCCTTCCGGGTCCCGGAACAAGCCGTTCACGAGTACCTCAGGGAGTCCTTCGTGGGGGTGGCGACCGCGTAGCGAGCGCGGAGCCGTAAGCCCCGAATACGCCCTCGGTTAACAAGGGGGACGCATCTGCCGGTAGGCTAGCCCCTCGTAGGTCGTGTGGGCCCAGACGCCCCGCACCGATCCCCGCTGGCGCGGGGATGTTCCGAGAAGTGAGCGAGGGTAGTCGTGGGCTCTGTTATCAAGAAGCGGCGCAAGCGGATGGCGAAGAAGAAGCACCGCAAGCTGCTCAAGCGCACGCGCGTTCAGCGTCGCAACAAGAAGTAAGCGCGACGCCCCAGCGGCGTTTTCGCGTCGACGTGGCCTCCACCGGTTCGCCGGTGGGGGCCACGTTTTCATTGCGTCGAAATCTGCACGCGCTACCGTGGCCGTCAACGCAACGCGGTCAGCGGAACACCGACGGAAGGCGCTCGTCTTGGGCAAGGTCGTGCTCGTCACCGGTGCGGCCCGGCACCTCGGCGCCCGTTTCGTACGGCGGATCCAGCGCGATCCCGAGGTCGAGCGGGTCATCGCCGTGGACCGGGTCGACTCCCCGCACCCGCTGGGCGAGGCGGTGTTCGTGCGCGCCGACATCCGCCGGCCGGCCGTCGCCAAGATCCTCGCCCAGCACGACGTGGACACGGTCGTCCACATGGACGTCACGGGCATGGCGCTCGGCTCCGGAGGCCGTACGTCGGTCAAGGAGAGCAACGTCATCGGCACCATGCAGCTGCTCGGCGCCTGCCAGAAGTCGCCGCGCATCAAGCGGCTCGTGGTGAAGTCGAGCACGAGCGTGTACGGCGCCGCGCCCCGCGACCCGGCCGTCTTCACGGAGACGACACCGGCCAAGTCGCTGCCGAGCGGCGGCTTCGCCAAGGACGCCGTCGAGGTCGAGGGGTACGTACGGGGCTTCGCCCGGCGCCGCCCGGACGTGGCGGTGTGCGTGCTGCGGTTCGCGAACATCCTCGGGCCGCGGGTCGACTCCCCGCTCGCCGAGTACCTTTCCCTCCCCGTCCTGCCGACCGTCTTCGGCTACGACCCGCGGCTGCAGTTCGTCCACGAGGACGACGTCATGGACGTCCTGGAACTGGCCGCGCGCGAGCCGCGCCGGGCCACCCTCAACAGCGGCACGTTCAACATCGCCGGCGACGGGGTGCTGCTGCTCTCCCAGTGCGCCCGGCGGCTCGGCCGGCCGACCGTGCCGGTGCTGCTGCCCGCGGTGACCTGGGTGGGGCAGGCGCTGCGCACGGTCGGGATCACCGACTTCGCGCCGGAGCAGATCCGGCTGCTCACCCACGGCCGGGTCGTCTCCACCGTCCAGATGCGCGAGACGCTCGGCTTCACGCCCGCCCGCACCACCGCCGACGCCCTCGCGGACTTCGCGCGCAGCCAGGGACCGGGGCTGCTGCCGCCGGAACTGCTCGCCGGGACGGTGGACCGGCTCGCCGGGCGACTCGCGCCCTCCACCCTTCAGAACGGCATGTGAGGAGCCCAGATCGCGATGGCGGACGCCAAGGTCATTCCGTTCGACGACGACCGGTCGCGTGCGCGCCGGAGGCCCGTGACGAACGGCCGGGAGGCCGCCGTACGGGCGCTGCCGGCGCCGACGGTCGCCGAGGAGCCCGAGACCGCGCCCGATGCGCCCGATGCGCCCGATGCGCCGGACGGGCCGGACGGGCCCGAGGCGGTGGCGTCCGGGGCGCCGGCGTCCGGCGCGGCCGCGGGTGCGGGTGCGCGGGGCGGCTGGGAGCGGACGCTCGCGGGCGGGCTCGCGTTCCTGCGGCGGCGGGTCACCGGCGAGTACGAGGTCGACGAGTTCGGCTACGACGAGGAGCTCACCGACCAGGTCCTGATGTCGCTGCTGCGCCCGGTGTACGAGAAGTACTTCCGGGTGGAGGTGAAGGGCGTCGACAATATCCCGAAGGAGGGCGGCGCCCTGGTGGTCGCCAACCACTCCGGGACGCTGCCGCTGGACGGCCTGATGATGCAGGTCGCCGTCCACGACCACCACCCGGCGGGCCGTCATCTGCGGCTGCTCGCCGCCGACCTGGTCTTCATGCTGCCGGTGGTGAACGAGCTGGCCCGCAAGGCCGGACACACGCTGGCCTGCGCGGAGGACGCGGAGCGGCTGCTGAAGGCCGGTGAGATCGTCGGCGTGATGCCGGAGGGCTTCAAGGGCATCGGGAAGCCGTTCGCCGAGCGGTACAAGCTGCAGCGCTTCGGGCGGGGCGGCTTCGTGTCGACGGCGCTGCGGGCCGGGGTGCCGATCGTGCCGTGCTCGATCGTGGGCGCGGAGGAGATCTACCCGATGCTCGGCAACGCCAAGACGCTGGCGCGGCTGCTGGGCCTGCCGTACTTCCCGCTCACCCCGACCTTCCCCTGGCTGGGGCCGCTGGGCGCGCTGCCGCTGCCGACGAAGTGGACCATCCAGTTCGGCGAGCCCATCCCGACGGACGGCTACCCGCTGGAGGCGGCGGAGGACCCGATGCTGATGTTCAACCTGACGGACCAGGTCCGCGAGCAGATCCAGCACACGCTGTACAAGCTGCTGGTGCAGCGGCGATCGGTGTTCTTCTGACGGTACGCGGTTGGGGCGGCGGTGGCCCGAGACGGCGGACGGAGTCCGGCGCAGCCGTCGGAAGCCCCTGAGGCCCCCTGGGGCCGAGGGGCGCGAGGGCGGCAGAGAAAGAGGGGCCAAGCTGCTGGTGCAGCGGCGGTCGGTGTTCTTCTGACGGTACGGGGGTGGGGGGGGGCCCCCCGGGGGGGGGGCGCCCCCCCCCCCACCCCCCCCCCCCACCAGGGCGGAGGCGGGGGAAGACAAGGGC
>NZ_JBSGBF010000172.1:0-7303 GCF_053601115.1 Streptomyces sp. NPDC004788 | reverse complement strand
GGGGGGGCCCCGGCCCGGCCCCCCCGCCGCCCCGCGGCGGCCCCCCGGGGCCCCCCGGCCCGGGGCGTCCCCCGCCGCGGGGGGGGCCCGCCCGCCCCGCCCCGACAGGGGTAGGCGAACATGGGCTGCCGGATGACGGGTCCCGGTATCGAGTCGATGACCATGCGTAAGTCCGTGGCGAACCCACGGGAACCGCCCGGCCCGTGGCCGGTCCCGCCGTCCCTGCGTGCGCCGCGCCGGCCGGCAGCTCATCAGTCGCCCGCGGGAGCGAGCGTCCGGACCGCCCGGGCCAGTGCGTCCCGCACCCGGTCCGTGTCCGTCTCCGTCGTACGCCAGTTGCTGAAGGCGGCGCGCAGCGCGGGCGTGCCGTGCAGGACCGTGGGGGTGAGGAAGGCCTCGCCGGAGTCGGCGACCGCCCGGGCGAGGGCGCCGAGCCGTTCCGCGGTCGGGTCGTCGGCGAGTGTGAAGCAGACGACGTTCAGGCGCACCGGCGCGAGGAGCCGCAGGCCCGGGACGGCGCAGACGCCCTCGCCGAGGCGCCGGGCCAGGGCGGCACAGCGCTCGACGATCTCGGCGTGGCCTGCGCGCCCGTACGCGGTCAGGGAGAACCAGGTGGACAGGGCGCGCAGCCGCCGGGAGTTCTCCGGGGTCAGGTGGAGGAAGTCGGGGGTGCCGGTGGGCAGGCCGAGGTAGGGCGACTCGTTGTGGAAGACGCGCACCTGGAGGTCCTGGCGGCGGGTGAACTGGACGGCGGCGTCATAGGGGACGTTCAGCCACTTGTGCAGGTCCACGCAGATCGAGTCGGCGGCGTCGAGCCCGTCGACGAGGGAGGCGTGTACGGGGGAGAGCGCGGCGAACGCGCCGAAGGCGGCGTCCACGTGCAGCCAGAAGTCGTACCGCTCCTTGAGGGCGGCGATCGCCCGCAGGTCGTCGAAGTCGACGGTGTTCACGGTCCCGGCGTTGGCGACCACGACGGCGGGCCGCCCGCCCAGTGCCTCCAGCGCCTCGGCCAGCCGGGCCACGTCCACGGCCTCGCGATCGCCGCCGAGCAGCGGCACGGAACGCAGGCTGTCGCGGCCCACGCCCAGGACGGACAGCGCCTTGGTGATGCTGGAGTGCGGGCTGCCGGACAGCACGTCGACGGGGCCGAGCGCGGCCGCGCCCTCGCGGGACACCGAGACGCCCAGGCGCTCGCCCAGCCACTCACGGGCGACGGCAAGTCCCACGGTGTTGGACATCGTGGCGCCGCTGACGAACGCACCCTGGTGCGCCTCGCTCAGCCCGAATAGCTCGCGCAGCCAGCCCAGCGTCTCGCGCTCCAGCGCGTCGGCGGTCGAGCCGCCACCACTGGAGCCGTTCTGGTCGTAGGCACCGGTGAGCCAGTCGCCGGCGAGGGCCGCCGGGGTGGCGCCGCCGGTGACGAACCCGAGGTAGCGCGGCCCCGCCGAAGCGGAGAATCCGGGCTCCCAGCGCCGGGCGAACTGCTCGAGCGCGCCCTGGGCGCCGACGCCGGCCGCCGGGAGCGGATCGGGTCCGGGGGCCTTCGCCGCGCCGGCGACCGGCCGCTCGCCGAGCCGCGAGAGCCCACGGGCCGCGAGGTCGCGGGCGGACTGGAGGAGTTCGGGGAGCCGGTCGAGGTCGGCGGCGAGCGTGGGATGCATGACCGCAGCGTAAACAGCCGATCGGGATGAGCACGGGGCCAATCTCGGAGAAGTGGCCTTGGACAGGGGATCCACATCCCTCTCGGTCCCCCTCGACCGGCTCGCGTGGCCCTGGACGAGCGACCGCACCGGCTTCAGGCCGCACGCAGAGCTCGGAGGTGTGCGCGGAGCCGGGCGTGCGCCCCTTCCCGCGCCCGGCGCACCTCCCGAAGAAGGCCGAGCGCCGGTCGCTCGCCGAATACCGCCGCCCCGCCCCGAGCGTCCGGATGCTTCGTTCTGCGCCGGTCGCGCCTCCTGGTGAGAGAGCAGCGGCGCACGCTCGCTGAATCAAGTGAACCCGACGGGGTGTGTGTTGGTCCGTTTATGTCATCGGGCAACTTCCCGTCCGGCGGTTGCATCCGTTGAGAGGGACACGATGACGAGCCACGCTACCGAAGCCGAGCTGGAAGACCTTCTGAGCCAGGCCCTGCACGCCACGGGAACAGACGGGCGGTGGGTGACCGACGCGGACGACATGTGGTGCCGTGTCGCACCCCGGTCCGGGTCCGGAGCGCGCCGCGAGCAGGGCTGGAAGCTGCATGTGTCGGCGACGACGGCGTCCGCTCCGGCGGTCCTCGCGAAGGCCCTGGAAGTGCTGCTGTTCCAGGAGTCGACGTTCAAGTTCGCCCGGTCGCGGGAGAAGGTGAGCGCGCTCAACTCCCGGGCCACGCCCCGGGGAAGCTCGGGCAAGTTCATCACCGTCTACCCCCGCTCGGACGAGGACGCGGTCCGGCTCGCCCAGGAACTGCACCGGGCCACGGCGGGACTGGCGGGGCCGAGGATCCTGTCGGACCAGCCCTATGCCGTGGGCAGTCTGGTGCACTACCGCTACGGCGCCTTCGTGGGCCGGCGGGGGCTGTCGGACGACGGCCTGCTGGTCTGGCTCATCGAGGACCCCGACGGCAATCTCGTCGAGGACAAGCGCACCGGCCAGTACTCCCCTCCCTCGTGGGCGGTCTGTCCCTTCCCCACTATGGTGCCCGTCGCGCCGCGCACGGCGGCCTCGGCCGGCGGGCCGGTGGTGATCGGCGGTCGCTTCGCGGTACGGGAGGCCATCCGGCACACGAACAAGGGCGGCGTCTACCGGGGCACCTGCGTGCGCACCGGTGCTCCGGTGGTGATCAAGGAGGCCCGGCCGCACGTGGAGGCCGACTCCTCGGGCTGCGACGTGCGGGACTGGCTGCGCGCCGAGGCGCGGACGCTGGAGAAGCTCCAGGGCACGGATCTCGCGCCCCTGTCGCTGGGACTGTTCGAGCACGGCGGGCATCTGTTCCTGGCCCAGGACGAGGTGCCGGGCGTGGCCCTGCGCACCTGGGTGGCCGAGCGCTTCCGCGACGTCGGCGCCGAGCGCTACCGCGGTGAGGCACTGGCCCAGGTCGTCCGGCTGGTGGATCTGGTCGCCGCGGCCCACGCCCGCGGTCTGGTCCTGCGGGACTTCACGCCCGCCAACGTCATGGTCCGCCCGGACGGTGAACTGCGCCTGATCGACCTGGAACTCGCCGTCCTGGACGACGACTCCCCGCTGCCGACCCGGGTGGGTACCCCCGGGTTCAGCGCCCCGGAGCGCCTGGTCGACGCGCCCGTCTCACCGACGGCCGACTACTACAGCCTCGGCGCCACGGTCTGTTTCGTCCTGGCCGGGAAGGTGCCGAACCTGCTCCCCGAAGAGCCCGGCAGCAGGCCCGCGGAGCAGCGGCTCGCCGCCTGGCTGGAGTCCTGTACCGAGCCGCTTCGCCTGCCGGAAGGTCTGGTGGAGATGATCCTCGGGCTGATGCGGGACGATCCCGGCGAGCGCTGGGACCCGGCACAGGCCCGCGATGCCCTCCACAAGACGGACCTGACGGCGGCGAACGCGGCACCCGCGGAGCCCGCACCCACCCAATCGGCGCGGCCGGGGCCGTACCGCTCGACCGGCCGGACCGCACCCGGCGACGACAGCCCGCACGACGCGGTGGCCGGGATCGTGAACCATCTCGTCGAATCGATGACCCCGGCGGACGAGCGGCGGCTGTGGCCCGTGTCCACCATGGCCGGCGAGGCGGACCCCTGCAGCGTGCAGCAGGGCGCGGCCGGTGTCCTGGCCGTACTGACGCGGTACTTCGAACTGTCCGGCGATCCGCGCCTGCCCGAGGTGATCTCCACGGCAGGCCGCTGGATCGCCGACCACACCGACCTCCGCTCCGTACGCCCCGGTCTGCACTTCGGCGGCCGCGGGACCGCGTGGGCGCTGTACGACGCCGGGCGCGCCGTCGACGACCGCCGGCTCACCGAGCACGCGCTGGCCCTGGCGCTCGCGCCGCAGCGGTCCACGCTGCACTTCGACATCACCCATGGCGCCGCGGGCAGTGGGCTCGCCGCCCTCCATCTGTTCCGTCGCACCGGTGACGCGCGCTTCGCGGAGCTGGCGGTCGAGGCGGCCGACCGGCTGGCCGCCGCCGCGCGGCGCGAGCCGACCGCCGTGAGCTGGCCCATCCCCGCCGAGGCCGCCGCAGCGGAGGGCGCGTCCGGGGAGAGCGGGAAACGCTACCTCGGCTTCGCCCACGGGACGGCCGGCATCGGCTGCTTCCTGCTCGCCGCCGCGGCCGTCTCGGGCGCCGAAGCGCACCGGGACCTGGCGCTTCAGGCCGGCGAGCACCTGCTGGCCGCCGGCCGGCTCGTCGGCGGGGCGGCGCAGTGGCCCGCGCAGGACGGCGACGTGCCCACGGCCCCGTACTGGTGCCACGGCTCGGCAGGCATCGGCACGTTCCTCCTCCAGCTGTGGCAGGCCACCGGCGACGACCGGTACGGCGAGGCCGCCCGCCGCAGTACGCACGCCGTCGCGGAACGCGCCACCCGCGCCGCCCTGACCCAGTGCCACGGGCTCGCGGGCAACGGTGACTTCCTCCTCGACGTGGCCGACGCCACCGGAGATCCCGTCTACCGCGCCATGGCGGAGCGGCTCGCCCGGCTCATCGTCTGCGAGCGGGCCGAGCGCCGCGGCCACGTGGTCTTCCCCAACGAGTACGGGGACGTCTCGACCAGCTGGAGCGACGGGTCCGCAGGCATCCTCGCCTTCCTCCTGCGGATCCGCCACACAAGCCCCCGGCACTGGATGGTCCGGCTGCCGGAGTGAGCGGCAGGGGTTCCCTGTCGCCGACCAGAGAAGAAAAGGGAGAAAGCCATGGAAAACCAGGACCTCGAGCTGATCGCCCGCCTTCACGCCCTCCCGGAGACCGAGCCGGTCGCCGTCGACGGATCGTTCTCGGGCACCTGTGAGTGCATCGGCCTGCTGACGCTCCTCAACACCGTCTGCATCGGCATCAGCTGCGCGTAGCACCGCGGCACGATCCGGCCGGCGGCCGCAAGCCCGGGAAGGCCGCCGGCCGGATCCTCCGTCCTTCGAACGAGCGTGTCCCCTCCCCCCTCTCCGCGCACACCGTGCCTGGCCGCGGACAGCGAACCCGTAAACGAGGTCCAGACGACATGCAGCCACACGCCGGTGATGACGATCCCGCCCGGGCGGCCCTCCTGACGGCCGCCGTCACCAGCCCGCACGCGACCCCCCACCCGGCTGCCCCTCCGGTGTACGCGATCAGCACGCGCGGTCTGGTCAAGAGCTACCCGGGGCCCCAGGGCACCACCGTCCACGCCGTACGCGGGCTGGACCTGGACGTGCCGCAGGGGCAGACCTTCGCCTTCCTCGGCCCCAACGGAGCGGGGAAGTCCACCACCATCGCGATGCTGTGCGCCCTGGCCCGCCCGACCGCCGGTCACGCCACCGTGGCCGGCGCCGACGTGCTCACCGAGCCCCATCAGGTGCGACAGCGGGTCGGCATGCTCTTCCAGCACAGCGCCGTGGACCCGGACCTGACGGTCGAGCAGAACCTGGACATCCACGGACGCCTCTACGGGCTGCGCCGACGCCACGCCCGCCGGCGCGCGGCGGAGGTGCTCGACCTGGTCGGCCTGGCCGACCGGCGCCGCTCCCCCGTGCGCACGCTGTCCGGCGGCATGCGCCGCCGCCTGGAGATCGCCCGCGGCATGCTGCACGCCCCGAGCGTGCTGTTCCTGGACGAGCCGACCACCGGACTCGACCCCCATGCCCGCGCCCAGGTCTGGGAGCACCTGCGCGCGCTGCCCGGCCGCCACGGCAGCACGCTCTTCGTCACCACCCACTACCTGGAGGAGGCGGAGAACTGCGACACGATCGCCATCATCGACCGCGGCCGCCTGGTGGCCCAGGGCGCACCCCGCGCGCTCAAGGACGCGATCGGGGACGACCGGGTCGTGCTGCGCACCGGCGACGACGCCCTGGCACAGCACGTCGTGCGGCGGATCGCCCCGGCCGGCCGGCCCGTCACGGTGGACGCGGACGGGGTGTGTCTGCGCGTACGGGACGGCAGCGCCTTCATTCCGCGCATGTGTGCGGCGCTCGAAGGCCACGGCATCTCCGTGCACGCCGCTTCCGCGACCCCGCCCACGCTCGACGACGTCTTCTTCCACCACACCGGGCGCAGCCTGAACGCCACCGCGACCGGTCAGCAGCCGGCCGGCCCCGCGACCGGTCAGCAGTCGGCCGGCCCCGCCACGACGACCGAGAGGGGCAGCGGCCGATGACCACACTGCCGCTCCACACCGCCGGCGCCGCGGACACCTCCGACGACGAACGGCCCACCCGTCTGCGGCGCGAGATGCGCGCGATCGGCGCCCTGGTCCACCGCGATCTGCTGCGCCTCGCGGGCCAGCGGGCCCACACCGCGCTGATGCTGCTCCACCCGGTGCTCTATCTGCTCATCCTCGGCGGCGGGCTGACCGCCCTCATCCCCCGCGCCTCGCTGGGCGTCGGCTACCAGACCTATCTCTTCCCCGGCATGCTGATGATGACGGTGCAGACCCCCGCCCTCCTGGTCGGCGTCCGTCTGATCACCGACCGGGAGAGCGGCTATCTGCGTGAGCTCCTGATGGCCCCGGTCAGCCGCGTCACCCTGCTCCTGGGCAACTGCGCCGGCGGCACCCTCGTCGCCACGGCCCAGGGCGCCGTCCTGCTCGGCCTCGCCGGTGTCGCCGGCCTGCCCTACGACCCGCTCCTGCTCGTGCTGCTCCTCGCCGGCATGGTCCTCGCCTCGTTCACCATCACCGCACTGGCCCTGGCACTGGCCGTGACCCTGCGCAGGTCCGAGACGTTCCACATGCTCCTCGGCCTGGTGATGATGCCGCTGCTGTTCCTCTCCGGCAGTTTCTTCCCGTTCAAGGCCCTGCCCGGCTGGGCCCACACCCTCGCCGCCGTCAACCCGCTCGCGTACGCGGTCGACCTGCTGCGCCGCCTGATCGCCTGGCAGGTGCCGGGCCAGGAGGCGGTGAGCGG
This sequence comes from Streptomyces sp. NPDC004788, assembly GCF_053601115.1. Lineage (NCBI taxonomy): Bacteria > Bacillati > Actinomycetota > Actinomycetes > Kitasatosporales > Streptomycetaceae > Streptomyces > Streptomyces sp. NPDC004788. Next base: position 259 of record NZ_JBSGBF010000172.1, on the reverse strand, counting down.
CATCGCGTGGGCCGGCCGGCAGCCACCGCTGCTCCTTGAGGCCGGCCTGCTCCTCGCCGTTGGCGCCGTCGCGCTGTGGTGGGCGGCCCACCGCTTCAACCGCCCCGAATGACACGGGCCCGTGGGTGGGGGGGGGGGGGGCCGTCGTGTGGGGGGGTGGGGGGGTGGGTGGGGGGTGTGGGGGGGTGGGGGGCGGGGCGCTCCCCCCCGCGCGCGGGGCGGCGCCCGGGGGGCAAGGGCCGCGGAAGGCCGCGGCTCT
>NZ_JBSGBF010000171.1:0-7305 GCF_053601115.1 Streptomyces sp. NPDC004788 | reverse complement strand
GGCCGCCGGGACCGCCGGGCGCCATGACGCGGCGGGCCCGGGCCCGGCGAGCGGCGCGGCGGCGGACCGGGCCGACCGGGCCTCGGCCGACCGCGGCCCCCTCACGGCGCCGACCGGCCGGGCCGCCGCGGCCATCGCCTTCGCCGAGGCCCAGCTCGGCAAGCCGTACGTGTGGGGGGCGACCGGACCCTCCGCCTACGACTGCTCGGGGCTCACCCAGGCGGCCTGGCGGGCGGCCGGGGTGTCGCTGCCGCGCACCACCTACACCCAGATCAACGCCGGCCGCCGGGTCTCGCGCTCCGAACTGGCCCCGGGCGACCTGGTGTTCTTCTACTCCGGCATCAGCCACGTCGGCCTCTACATCGGCGGCGGCCGGATGATCCACGCCCCCCGGCCGGGCGCCCCGGTCCGGATCGCCCCGATCGACGAGATGCCGTTCGCGGGCGCCACCCGGGTCGGCTGACCCGGGCAGACGGCCAGGGGTCAGACCAGGCGGCGGGCGGTCGCCCAGCGGGTCAGCTCGTGCCGGTTGGAGAGCTGGAGCTTGCGCAGCACCGCCGAGACATGCGACTCGACCGTCTTCACCGAGATGAAGAGCTGCTTGGCGATCTCCTTGTACGCATAGCCGCGGGCGATCAGCCGGAGCACCTCGCGCTCCCGCTGGGTGAGCCGGTCCAGGTCCTCGTCCACCGGCGGCGCGTCCGTCGAGGCGAAGGCGTCGAGGACGAAGCCGGCCAGGCGCGGGGAGAAGACGGCGTCGCCCTCCTGGACCCGGAAGATGGAGTCGACCAGGTCGGTGCCGGTGATCGTCTTGGTGACATAGCCGCGGGCGCCGCCCCGGATGACCCCGATGACGTCCTCGGCGGCGTCGGAGACCGACAGGGCGAGGAAGCGGACCGGGTTCTCCGGCGCCGCCATCAGGCTCGCGCAGCGGCGCAGCACCTCGACCCCGCCGCCGCCCGGCAGGTGCACGTCGAGGAGGACGACCTCCGGGCGGGTGGCGGTGATGACCGTGACCGCCTGGTCCACGTCCGCGGCCTCGCCGACCACCTCGACGCCCGTCACGTCGGTCCGGCCGATCTCGGCCTGCACGCCCGTGCGGAACATGCGGTGGTCGTCGACGAGCACGACCCGCACCCGGCGCTCCGCGCCCCGACCCGCCGTCTCGGTGCCGTTCCCGTTCCCGTCGCTCATCCGTCCGCCCTCTCCATCTCCAGCTCCACTTCGGTGCCCCCGCCCGGCACGGATCTCAGCCGCGCCGATCCGCCGTTGCGCTGCATCCGGCCGATGATCGATTCTCGTACGCCCATCCGGTCGCCCGGCACCGCGTCCAGGTCGAAACCGGGCCCGCGGTCCCGCACGGAGACGAAGACCGACCGGCCTTCCACCTCCGCGTAGACCTGCACCGGCCCGCCCTCGCCACCGTACTTGGCGGCGTTGACCATCGCCTCGCGCGCGGCCTGCATCTGCGCGGCGAGTTTCTCGTCGAGCGGGCAGTCGCCGACGACCACGACCTCCAGCGGGACGCCGTGCTTGTCCTCGACCTCGGCCGCGGCCCGCTTGACCGCCTCGGCGAGCGTGGCCGGCTCCTCCTCCTTGCCCGTGCCCTCCGGCTTGTACAGCCAGTTCCGCAGCTCCCGCTCCTGGGCGCGGGCGAGCCGGCGGACCTCGCCGGCGTCGTCGGCGTTGCGCTGGATCAGGGTCAGGGTGTGCAGGACCGAGTCGTGGACGTGGGCCGCGACCTCGGCGCGCTCCTGCGCGCGGATGCGCAGCGTGCGCTCCTCGCTGAGGTCCTGCGACATGCGCACCAGCCAGGGTCCGGCGAGCAGGGCTATGCCGGTGAGCACGGCGACCGCTGCGGTGAGCGCCGTGCCGAGTTCGGTGACGGAGCCGCGCAGGACGAGGAAGACGGCGAGGCCGGTGCCGACGAGGGCGACGCCGACGAGGCCGCGGGCGAGCTGGAAGGCGCGCCGTCGCCGGTCGGGGTCGGTCCAGCTGGCCCGGCGGGCGTTGTCGGCCTGCCGCCAAACAAGGACCACGCCGACGCCGATGAGGAGGGTCGGCCAGATGTACCGGCCGGCCTCCTGGTCGATCTTGACGGTGCCGACGAGGGCGGAGACGCCGAGCCCGAGCACGATGAGCGCGAGCACCTGGCCCTTGTCTGGCTTGCGCAGGCGTCTGCGGCCCTCGGGCGTGGTCTCGAACATGGGGCGCGGTGCGGCGCGGCCGCCGACGCCGAGGGGGACGACGATCCAGAACACCGCGTACAGCAGCGCGCCGAGGCCGTGCGTGAAGCCGAGCGCCACGAAGAACGCGCGGACCCAGACGACGGGCAGGCCGAGGTGTCCGGCGAGCCCGCGCGCGACACCGCCGAGCCACCGCCCGTCGGCGCTCCGGTAGAGCTTGCGGACGGGCGGTTCGTCGAGGTCGGCGACGCGAGCGGCTGCGGACATGGATTGATCGTCACACGTCCGGCGGTGCTCGGACATCAGGGTCGGCCCGGATATCGACCCTGGAACCGTCTCAGGGTGCGGGGCGCGCGGAAGATCAGGGTCGGGCCAGGGTCGGTCCCGGTGCCGTTCCGGGGTCACGGGCGGTCACCATGTACGCATGACGAGTTCGATGCCTTCGCAGCACGAGGCCCCGCCGCCGGCGGACGCCCCGCCCGCCCCGTCGCTCCGGCGGTCGCGCGGGCAGAAGGTCGTGGCCGGCGTGTGCGGCGGTCTCGGCCGGCACTTCGACGTGGACCCGGTGATCTTCCGGGTCGCGCTGGGCGTGCTCGCGGTGACCGGGGGCGTCGGACTGGTCTTCTACGGCTTCGCGTGGCTGCTGGTCCCGCTCGCGGGCGAGGAGGAGAACGAGGGGCGCAGGCTGCTGACCGGCCGGGTCTCGGGCTCCTCGCTGTCCGCGGTGCTGATGGCGCTGGTGGGCTGCGGCATCTTCCTGTCGACGCTGCACAACGGGGGTCTGCTGGCGTTCACGCTGGTCCTGTCGCTCGCGGTGAGCGGCGCGGCGGTGTGGTCGCAGCGGCGGCGGGCGGTCGCGGCGACCGCCGAGGAGGGCGGCCGGATAGACGCGGCCGCCGCCCTCGCGGTCGCCGAGGCGCCGCCGGAGACGATGGCGCCGCCGCTGGTGGAGTTCCCGTCCTGGTGGCGGGACCCGATAGTCAAGGACGGCTCGACCGGGAAGGTGGCCATCGGCTATCTGTGGGGCCCGCACGGGATCGTCGACAAGGACGGCCTGGTCGACGGCGAGGTGCCGAAGCCCGGCCAGCAGTGGGGTCCGCCGGTGGCGCCGGGCCGGCCGGCGGCGCCGGCTCGCAGGGCGGACGACAGTCAGCTGTCCATCGGCGGCCTGGTGTTCCTGCTCGCCCTGCTCGCGGGCGGTCTGGGCACGGGACTGTCGTGGCACAGCCACCCGCTGGGCACCAGCCTGCAGATCGGTCTGGCCGCCGCGCTCGCGGTGATCGGCCTGGGCCTGGCCGTCAGCAGTTTCCTGGGCCGCACCGGGTTCGGCACGCTGTGTCTGATGGTGCTGACCACGGGGCTGCTGGCGGTGGCGTCGGTGCTGCCGAAGGAGATCTCGACGGTCTGGGCGCGGGAGACCTGGCGCCCGGCGACGGTCGCGGCCGTGCAGCCGCGGTACGAGCTGGGGACCGGGATCGGCACGCTCGACCTGTCGCACCTGTCCGTTCCGGCAGGGACGACGGTGACCACGCGGGTCGAGGTCGGCGCGGGCAAGCTGAAGGTGATCGTGCCGCGCGACGCCACGGTGAAGCTGCGGGCCCAGGCGGGCCTGGGCGATCTGCGGCTGCCGCCGCAGCACGTGGCGGCGGTGCCGGCGCTGCCGGTGGCCCCCTCCGCCCCGGTGCAGTCCGGGGCTCCGACCGCGCCCGCCGCACCGATCGCGCCCACCGCGCCGTCGCCGCCGGCCCCGCCCTCGTCCACGCCCCCGGACGGGGACATCGACATCGCGCCGGGCCTCGACGAGTCCCGGACGCTCCCCCCGCCGCCGGGGGTCACCCCGGGCGGCACGCTCGACCTCTCCTTGGAGGTCGCGCTCGGACAGGTGGAGGTCATCCGTGCTGCTTCATGAGTTCCGCCCCGGCCGGCTGATCCTGGGCGCGGCCGCCCTGGCCCTCGCGGCGCTGTTCGCCGGGGACGCGGCCGGTGCCTGGTCCGTCGCCTGGTGGGTGGTGATACCGGTGCTGTGCGGGGGCCTCGGGCTCGCGGCGGTCGCCTCCTGGACGGCCTACCTGATACGCCGGCGCTCGGCGAGGAGGGCGTCCAGGGAGAACACGGGGGCGCCGGCCAGCAGCAGCGGCAGCCAGGCCACGAGATAGGGCAGGTCGTTGCCCAGGTAGTAGGGGCTCGCCTGCCAGCTGACGGTCAGCCACAGGCTCAGCGAGATCAGCGCCCCGCCGAGTGCGGCGAACCGGGTGAGGAGCCCGAGGAGGGTGCCGATGCCGACGGCGAGCTCGCCGAGGGCGAGGGCGTAGCCGAAGCCGACCGGGCTGTGCAGCGCCAGGTCGACGAGGGCGGGCAGGGCCGAGGTGTCGCGGACGCCCCGCATCATCTCGCCGATCGACTGGGAGCCGGTGGCGGAGAGGAAGGCGGGGTCGGTGAGCTTGTCGAGCCCGGCGTAGAGGAAGGTGATGCCGAGGAAGATCCGCAGCGGGACCAGGGCGTGACGGGAAGCGAGGGCCCGCAGGCCGCCGGAGCCACCGGCGCCGCCGGAACCGGCGACCGCGGCACCCCCCACCGGCACGGCGGCCCCGGCCGGCCCGCCGGGCGCCGTCGCGCCGTCGCTGCCCCGGTCCGTCGTCCCGTCCGTCCGTTCCGTCATCTGCGGCCGCCTCTCCGATCGATCTCGCACCTCTGTCCGAAGTCCGTCCGAAGACAGATTGTCGCCGGAGTTCCTGTGCGGAGGTACGGGAGGTGTCAGTCGACGACGTCGATCGTGACCCGGTTGGTCTCGACCCCGGCGGCGGTGACGACCGAGACCTCCACCCGCCCCGGTTCGACGTCGGCGGGGAGCGGGACGGTGAGGGCGGTGTCGGTCGGGTTGGCGAAGCCACCGGGGACCGGGACGAGGGGCACGTGGGCGTGGACCGGGCCGATGCGGACGACGAGCCGGGTCAGCGGGTCGGGGCCGGCCGCGCCCGGCGGGACGAAGCCGATGCCGCGGATCTCGATGTCGTCGCCGGTGCGGATCGGGGCGTCGAGGTCGCCGGCCTCACGGGCCCGGACCACCGAGAAGATCTTGGGCCGGCCGCCCTCGGCGCACTTGCCGAAGAGATAGCCGGTCACGGAGACGGCGACGAGCAGCACCAGCGCCCAGGGCAGTTCGGGCAGCCGGTCGGGGACGCGGCCGAGGCGGACGGCGGCGAAGGCGAGGACGGCGGTGGAGACGAGGACGTACTGGACGTCGGTGAGGGAGGCGCGGCCGTCGTCGTCGCAGAGCAGGTCGGCGGGGCGGGGCCGTTCGGCGCGGACCTTCTGCAGGCGCCGGGCGGCGACCCGCAGGGAGACGATCAGCCGGGCGGTGACGGTGGTCCAGCCGACCAGGACGAGGACGGTGAGCAGTCCGGCGCCGCGCCGCAGGCCCAGGTCGACGTGGGGCGCGCCGGTGGCCAGGCGCAGGGAGAGGAGCAGGACGGTGTAGCCGGAGAGGAGGAGCCAGCCGGCGGCGACGGTTCGGGAGGTGGAGAGCCGGTTGTCCTCGCCGAGCAGCGGGGCGAGGACGCCGCCCCGGTCGCGGTGCACCCTGGCCGCCGTGGTCAGGGCGGCGGCGAGGAGCAGGGCGGTGCCGAGGGCGGCGGTGCGGGTGCCGGTCCAGCCCGCGCCGAGAGCGGTGAGGGCCTGTCCGAGGAGCAGGGCGAGGACGGCGCCCCACACGGTGGCGAGGGTGGTCCGCTCGACCCGGCCGCGCCGGGCGACACCGGCCTCGCGGCCACGCGCCGTGACGGTGCGGGCGGACTGGGCGAGTTCGTCGGAGACCCACTGGCGGGAGGCGACCGGCGAGTGGGCGAGGGCGGCGGGCACCCCGTGGCCGGCGGCGAGCTCGTCGCGCCGGGCGAGGAAGGCGGCGACGGCCCGCCGGTGGCCGGAGCGTTCGCAGTGCGGGCAGCCGCCGTCCGGCGCGTGGCCCGCGTCCGACCCGTACTGTCTCGCCTCTTGCACCGCCACGGCGCCGCCCACTTCCCGATCCGTCCGTCACCCGTTGCCACTGCATGTCAACTGGCTGTCGATTCCCGGGAATTGTGTCGCATCGACTGCCCGCGCACAGGGCGTTCCACCCCTGTCACACGAGTGATTGGAGAGTCATCACATTGACGGAAAGGTGTGGTCCGCGACGTCCGTCACGACCGTTACGACAGCAGTTCGGGCTCCGCGCGGCTGATCCGCCGCCACATCGGCTGGTAGTTGATCCAGGCCACCAGGTCGCTGCCGAGCTGTTCGCGGGTGGCGACGGCGTCACGGTGGTCGATCAGCACCGGCTTGCCCGCGGCCCGCGCGGCGAGCTGCACCTCGGCGCAGCGCTCCATCGCGATGAACCACCAGGCGGCCGCGTCGACGGAGGAGCCGACCGTGAGCAGGCCGTGGTTGCGCAGCACGATCGCCTTGAGCCCGCCGAGGGCGACCGCGATCCGCCCGCCCTCCTCCGGGTCGACGGTGACGCCGGTGTAGGCGTCGTAGAGGGCGTGGTCCTGGTAGAAGGCGCACGCCTCCTGGGTGATCGGGTCGAGCAGTTCGCCGAGCGCGGCGAGGGCCCGGCCGTGCGTGGAGTGGGTGTGCGCGACGGCGACCACGTCGGGCCGGGCCCGGTGGACCTGGGCGTGCACGGTGAAGGCGGCCTGGTTGACGTGGTGGGCGCCGTACACGACCTGGCCGTCGCCGTTGACCAGGATCAGATCGCTCGCGGTGAGCTCGGCGAAGGGCGCGCCGAAGGGGTTCACCCAGTAGCAGTCGGGGTGCTCCGGGTCGCGCGCGGTGATGTGCCCGGAGACGCCCTCCTCGTAGCCGAGCCGTCCGAAGACCCGGAGTGCGGCGGCGAGTCGCTGCTTGCGGTGGGTGCGCTCCTCGGCGCTCGTCGCGTGGACGGGCGGCATCGCGAAGTGGAGCTGGTCGACGGGGACGGGCGCCGGAGTCGAGGTCATGGGCCGGAAGGTAACGCCCGGCCGGTCAACTCTCCAGAGTCCGGACGGACCCGGGTCGCGCGGACCGCCCGGGGAACAACGACTCCAGGACGCCGAACTGCTCCGCCACCACCATCGGTTGGTGGTTCGGCAGCATCACCCCGCCC
>NZ_JBSGBF010000170.1:0-7401 GCF_053601115.1 Streptomyces sp. NPDC004788 | reverse complement strand
CACCTACCTTGGCTCGTACGGGACGCGCGGCGTCGGCTACGACGTCGACCCGCCGCACCCGACCGGAGCGGGCACAGGATGTCGGGTGCGGCAGGCTGGGTCCTTCCTAGCGTGGTGATCGAAAGGAAGGAGGCCGGGGTTGCTGGATCGGCTGAACCAGGCCATGGAGCACATCGAGGGTCACCTCGACCAGCAGATCGATGTGTCCGAACTGGCCCGGATCACGGTCACGTCGGAGTACCACTTCCGGCGGCTGTTCTCGTCGCTGGCGGGGATGCCGCTGTCGGAGTACGTCCGACGGCGGCGGCTGACCGTCGCGGGGGCCGACGTGCTGGCCGGCGAACCGACCTTGCTGGAGATCGCGATCCGTTACGGCTACACCTCGGGCGAGGCCTTCGCCCGGGCGTTCCGCGCCGTGCACGGAGTCGGTCCCGGCGAGGCCAGGCGTACCGGCGCGGCGCTGAACGCGCAGCCCCGGCTGTCCTTCCGCCTCACCGTCGAAGGGAACAGCACCATGCGCTACCGCATCGTGGAGAAGGAAGCATTCCGGGTCGTCGGCAAGAAGGCCCGCGTCCCGCTGATCTACCAGGGCGTCAACCCGCACATCGCCGAGCACATCAAGGGCATCCCGCCGGAGACGATGCTGCGGATCGTCGCCTTCTCGGACCAGGACCCGGAGGGCGTGGTCTCGGCGACCGTGCGCCTGTCGGACAGCGTGGAGGAGGGCAGCGAACTCGACTACTACCACGCCGTGGTGACCACCGCCGACGAGCTGCCCGAGGACCTCGACGTGCTGGACTGCCCGGCGGGCACCTGGGCCGTGTTCGAGAACACCGGGCCGTTCCCGCAGGCGCTGCAGCAGATGTGGGGTGACATCGCGGCCCAGTGGATCCCGTCCAACCCGTACGAGTACCGTCCCGGCCCGGAGATCCTGCGCACCCGCCCGTCGAAGGACGACCCGGCGCAGTCCGACTCGCAGCTGTGGTTCCCGGTGACCCGCACCAGGGGCTGAGCCGCACGTCACGTGACGTTCCGGGGCGGGCGCGGGCGAGGCACCCGCCCCGGAACGTGCGGACCGTGCCGAACGGGCCCCGCTAGACCGGCAGGCCCGGGGCCGGGAACGCGGCCATCAGCTCGGCGACCTCGGCGCCGATGACGGCCAGAGCGTCCTCGTCGCCCTTTCCGGCGGCGGCGACGCCCCGGTCGATCCAGTCGGCGACCTGCGGCATGTGCGCGACGCCGAGGCCGCGCGAGGTGAGCGACGGGGTGCCGATGCGGATGCCGGACGGGTCGAAGGGCTTGCGCGGGTCGAACGGGACGGTGTTGTAGTTGACGACGATCCCGGCCCGGTCGAGCGCCTTGGCCGCCACCTTGCCCGGGACCTCCTTGGGCGTGAGGTCCATCAGGATCAGGTGGTTGTCGGTGCCGCCGGAGACCAGGTCGAAGCCGCGGTCGAGCAGCGCCTCGGCGAGGGCCCGGGCGTTGGCGACGACCGCGTGGGCGTAGTCGCGGAAGGACGGCTGGGCCGCCTCGTGCAGGGCGACGGCGATGGCGGCGGTCGTCTGGTTGTGCGGGCCGCCCTGGAGGCCCGGGAAGACGGCCTTGTCGAGCGCCTTGGCGTGCTCCTCGCGGCACATCAGCATCGCGCCGCGCGGGCCGCGCAGGGTCTTGTGCGTGGTCGTCGAGATCACGTCCACGTGCGGCACCGGCGACGGGTGGGCGCCGCCCGCGATCAGACCGGCGATGTGCGCGACGTCGGCGACGAGCACGGCGCCGGCCTCGCGGGCGATCTCCCCGAACGCGGCGAAGTCGATCGTGCGGGGCAGCGCCGTGCCGCCGCAGAAGATCACCTTCGGGCGCTCGGCGAGGGCCAGTTCGCGGACCTGGTCGAAGTCGATGAGCCCGGTGTCCTTCCGTACGCCGTACTGCACGCCCCGGAACCAGGTGCCGGTCGCGGAGACGCCCCAGCCGTGGGTGAGGTGGCCGCCCATCGGCAGCGCCATGCCCATCACGGTGTCGCCGGGCTGCGCGAAGGCCAGGTAGACGGCGAGGTTGGCCGGCGAGCCGGAGTACGGCTGCACATTGGCGTGGTCGACGCCGAAGAGGGCCTGGGCGCGGGCGATGGCCAGGCTCTCGACCTGGTCGATGTTCTGCTGGCCCTCGTAGTAGCGGCGGCCCGGGTAGCCCTCGCTGTACTTGTTCTGCAGCACGGTGCCGGAGGCTTCGAGGACGGCGGCGGAGACGTAGTTCTCGCTGGGGATGAGGCGGAGCGTCTCGGCCTGCAGCCGCTCCTCGGCCCCGACGAGCGCGGCGAGCTCGGGATCGGCGGCGGAGAGGGCCGGGTGGTGGGCGGGAAGGGGAAGGTTCATGGCGTTCGTACCTCCGGGATGGAGGCCCCGGTGCGGCATCCGCGCGGGACCTGGTCGGTTCCCGTGATGCGGATGGGGACTCACCCGCCGAAGGCAGGGGGCGAGCGGCATCCACACGGGAATCGGGAATGGGTCTCCCGTGATGCCCAGGCGGGCGGCATCTCGTGTGCTCTGCCGCGCACGGCTCCCCCGGGGTTCGTTCCCCGTACGCCAGTCGCCGTGCGTGTTTCCAGAGTATCGGGCGCGCCGTCACGACAGGTTTCCCCGTCCGGCATGCGAGCGACGATAAGAAAAGGGAACCACACCCGCCCCTGGCCGCAGGACGAACGGAGACCCCGTGTCGAGTACGTCGAGGACGCAAGACGAGATCGCTGCCGCGGACGCGCACAGCGCCCACAACTACCACCCCCTGCCCGTGGTCGTCGCCTCCGCGGAGGGTGCCTGGATGACCGATGTCGAGGGGCGCCGCTACCTCGACATGCTCGCCGGGTACTCGGCGCTCAACTTCGGGCACGGCAACCGGCGCCTGATCGACGCCGCCCACGCGCAGCTGGAGCGGGTGACGCTGACGTCGCGCGCGTTCCAGCACGACCGGTTCGGGGAGTTCTGCGCGCGCCTGGCCGAGCTGTGCGGCAAGGAGATGGTGCTGCCGATGAACACGGGCGCGGAGGCCGTGGAGACGGCGGTGAAGACGGCCCGCAAGTGGGGGTACGAGGTGAAGGGCGTGCCGGACGGGCACGCGAAGATCGTCGTGGCGGCGAACAACTTCCACGGCCGGACGACGACGATCGTCAGCTTCTCCACGGACCACGAGGCGCGCGACCACTTCGGTCCGTACACACCGGGCTTCGAGATCGTGCCGTACGGCGATCTGACCGCCCTGGAGGCGGCCGTCACGGAGAACACGGTGGCCGTGCTCCTGGAGCCGATCCAGGGCGAGGCGGGGGTCCTGGTCCCGCCGGCCGGTTATCTGCGCGGGGTGCGGGAGCTGACGGCCCGGAGGAACGTGCTGTTCATGGCGGACGAGATCCAGTCCGGCCTGGGCCGCACGGGCCGGACGTTCGCGTGCGAGCACGAGGACGTGGTGCCCGACGTCTACGTCCTGGGCAAGGCGCTCGGCGGCGGTGTCGTGCCGGTGTCGGCGGTGGTCGCGAACCGGGACGTCCTCGGGGTGTTCCGGCCGGGCGAGCACGGCTCGACCTTCGGCGGCAACCCGCTGGCCTGCGCGGTCGCCCTTGAGGTCATCGCGATGCTGCGGACGGGCGAGTACCAGCAGCGCGCGGCCGAGCTGGGCGAGCACCTGCACGCCGAGCTGGGCCTGCTCGTGGGCGGGGGCGCCGTGGAGGCGGTGCGCGGCCGCGGGCTCTGGGCGGGTGTGGACATCGCGCCCGCGAAGGGGACGGGCCGGCAGATCTCGGAGAAGCTGATGGCCCGGGGCGTGCTGGTGAAGGACACGCACGGGTCGACGATCCGGATCGCGCCGCCGCTGGTGATCTCGAAGGAGGACCTGGACTGGGGCCTGGAGCAGCTGCGGGCGGTGCTCTCGGCGGACTGACGGTTCGCGCTGACGGACGTGGGCGGTCCGGTCCGCCTCCGGACGGGCCGCCTCCGGACGGGCCACCTCCGGACGGGCCGCCTCCGGACGGGCCGCCTCCGGGCGGACCGTCCACGTCCGTTTCGTGCCCGACTCCCCCCATTGACACCCCAGTTGGTCTAGGCCAATGATGGCCGCCATGTCGAGACCCCGTCTGCGCCGCGCGCTGCGTCGCGCGCTCGCCGCGCTCGTCCCGCTCGCCTTCGTGAGCGCCCTCCCCGCCCCCGCCCGGGCCGCCGCCTGGCCGGAGCCCGTACCGGTCGTGAACCGCGTCCAGACCACCGACCCGGTCGTCTTCATCACCATCGACGACGGCTGGAACCACGACCCGGCCGCCGCGAAGCTGCTGCTCGACCGCCGGGTGCCCGCGTCCCTCTTCCTGCTGCCGGGCGCGTACGCCTACGACTCCGGCTACTTCCACACGCTGCTCGACCAGGGCCCGTCCCGCGTCGAGAACCACACCGTCGACCACCCGGACCTCACCACCCTCGACGCCGCCGGCCAGCAGGCGCAGGTCTGCGGGGCGCGCGAGGCGCAGCTCGCCGAGTTCGGGGACGGGGCGCGGCTGCTGCGCCCGCCGTACGGGACGTACGACGCGACCACGCTGACCACCGCGCGGGTGTGCGGGGCGAAGGCCGTGGTGACGTGGACGTACGACATGACGACCTGGGGCCGGTGGACCCCGCCGACGCCCGCGCTCAAGGCGGGCGACATCGTCCTGCTGCACTTCAACGAGACGGTCGAGCAGGATCTGCGGCGGGCCCTCGCGGCGGCCGACGCGGCCGGTCTCCGGCCCGCGCCGCTCAGGGACTACGTACCGGAGTAGGCGGCGCGGGTCAGAGGATCACGTGCGGGATGAAGCGGGCGTACTCGTCCGTCACCGGTCCCGCCGACTCCCGGATGCCGAGCCCCGCCGCCTCGTCGCCGACGGTCCACGCGCCGAGCACGACGCGGTTGCCGTCGAAGTCGGGCAGCGGGGCGAGCTCCTGGTAGCAGCAGGGTTCGTCGTCGCGCAGGACGACGGGGTCGCCGGGCTCGTGCAGGGTGACGCCGGCGCCCTCGCGGCCGAGCAGCGGCTTGGCCACCCAGCCGGTGGTCGTGGCCAGTTCGCGGGGGCCGTCGAGGTAGGCCGGCAGCAGGTTGGGGTGGCCCGGGTACAGCTCCCAGAGGACGGCGAGCAGCGCCTTGTTGGAGAGCAGCATCTTCCAGGCGGGCTCGATCCAGCAGGTGGAGCCGGTCCCGCCGCCGTTGTCGAGGGTGTCGAGGACGTGCGGGCCGAAGCGGTCCGTGGTGAGCCACTCCCACGGGTAGAGCTTGAAGCAGGCGCGGATGAAGCGGAGCCGGTCGTCGACGAAGCGGCCGCTGATGCGGTCCCAGCCGATCCGCTCGACCGACAGCGCCTCGGTGGCGAGGCCGGCCTGTTGGGCGGTCTCGCGCAGGTACGCGACGGTCATCAGGTCCTCGCCGAGCTCGTCGCCGTCGGAGTGGACGAAGTGCACGGGGCTGCCGGGCGGCAGCAGGTGCGCCTGGCGCCTCCAGGCGTCGACGAGGCGCTCGTGGAGCGAGTTCCACTGGTCGGCGCCGGGGAAGCGCTCCTCCATCCAGAACCACTGCGGGCTCGCCGCCTCCACCAGGGAGGTGGGGGTGTCGGCGTTGTACTCCAGCATCTTGGCCGGGCCGCCCGCGCCGTCGTAGCGGAGGTCGAAGCGCCCGTAGACGGTGGGGAGTTCGGCCCGGCGGTGCCAGGACTCGGCGACCCGCGCGGCGAGCCGCGGGTCGGTGATGCCGAGGTCGGCGAAACGGTCCTGCTCGACGATGTGCGCCGCCGCCGCCAGGCACATGGCGTGCAGCTCCTCGACGACCTCCTCCAGGGCCTCGACCTCGGGCAGGCTGAAGGAGTAGTAGGCGCTCTCGTCCCAGTAGGGGCGCAGCGAGCCGTCGGGGTAGCGGGTCAGCGGGTAGATCAGGCCCTGCTCCTCGACGGTCCGCTGCCAGCCGGGGCGGGGCTCGATGGTGTGGCGCTCCATGCGGGATCAGCCGCCGGAGGAGGAGTGGTGGCCGCCGAAGCCGCCGCTCTCGACGGCGGACCTGTCGTAGCTGCCGCCGCTGACACGGCCGTTGCTGGAGGAACCGCCGTAGTAGTAGCGGCCGGTGGAGGAGCCGCTGCTGCTGCCGCCGGTGCCGCGGCCGTCCTCGCACTTGTAGTCGGGGAGTTCCTTGTACGTGACCGGGTCGATGCAGCGCCGGTCGGGCTCCGAGCTGCACGCGGTCAGTGTCGCCGCGAGCATGCCCACTCCGCCGAGTACCACCGTGCTCGACCTCAGCCTGCGCATGACCTGTCCTCCCCGTCGTCCTGCCGTATCGCAGGGTTGCGATCGCACAGTGTAGGCGGGCCGCCCGCGGCCGTATCGGCCCGCCCGCATGTTCTCCCCGCGTACTCCCTGCGCACTAGGGTCCTTTCATGCTTCTTGGGATGATCTGCGCCCTTGGTTCCGCGCTCTGCTTCGGCACCGCCTCGGTCCTCCAGGCCCTCGCCGCCCGGGCCGCCGAACCCGGCACCGGCGGCGGCGTCGACGTCGCCCTGATGTGGCGGGCGCTGCGGCAGTGGCGGTACGTGGCCGGGCTCGGCCTGGACGGACTCGGCTTCGTCCTCCAGATCGTGGCCCTGCGCACCCTGCCGATCTACGCGGTCGGCGCCGCCCTCGCCGCCAGCCTCGCCGTCACGGCGGTCGTCGCCTCGCGCGTGCTCGGCGTCCGGCTGCGCCGGATCGAATGGATCGCCGTCGGCGTGGTCTGCCTCGGCCTTGCGATGCTGGCGCTCGCCTCCGGCCGGGAGGGCCACGAAGGGGTCGGCGACGGACTCGAATGGGGCCTGCTCGCGGCCGCCGTCGCCGTCCTGGGCATCGGCGCGGCCGCCGGCCGCCTCCCCGACCGCCCGCGCGCCCTCGTCCTCGGCCTCGCCGGCGGCCTCGGCTTCGGCGTCGTCGAGGTCGCCGTCCGCCTCCTCGACGGCCTGGACCTCACCAACCCCGCCCTGTACGCCCTGCTGCTCGCCGGCGCCTCCGCCTTCGTCCTCTACACCTCCGCCCTCAGCCGCGGCGCGGTCACGACGGCCACGGCCGGCCTCGTCCTCGGCGAGACGATCGGCCCGGCGATCGTGGGCGTGGCCTGGCTCGGCGACAAGACCCGCGAGGGCCTCGGCTGGCTTGCGGTCCTCGGCTTCGCGGTGGCGGTGGCGGGCTCGCTGACGCTGGCCAGATTCGGCGAGGCGGTTGCGGAGGAGGAAGGGGCGGAGGCGCGGGCGGAGGCGTAGCCGGGCCCAGGCGCGGCCCGGCACCGGCGCGGCCCGGGACCGGCGCGGGCCGGCACAGGCGCGGCCCGGCACAGGCGCGGCCCGGCACAGGCACGGGCACGGGCACGGGCGTACCCCGGCGCGCG
>NZ_JBSGBF010000169.1:0-7485 GCF_053601115.1 Streptomyces sp. NPDC004788 | reverse complement strand
TCCGGCGGGGGGCGCGGGGGGGGCGCGGGGGGGGCCCGCGGGGGGGGCGGCGGCGGGGGCGCCCCCGCCGCCGTCCCGCCCCCCCGTGGGAGGACGGGCGCCGCCGTGTTCCAGGGTCATGTACGTGCCAATGGTGGATCAAGGTCCGCCGGGCCCTTGTGGCACGGAGGTGACGGAAGTGACCATTCCGCTACTTGGCCCGTTACTGGAGTGGGCCGGGTGGCAGTGAGCCGCACCACAAGGGGGTGGGGGTGCACAGGGGCCCGGGTCCGATAGCCTGATCGCTGGATATCTCTTCACGTCGAGACATCGATCGATCAGGGGGAGACGTCCAGCATCAGGGGTAAGGGACCCCCGCCCGCCAGCTGTCTTCTGGAGATCGCCATGACCCGCACTCCCGTGAATGTCACCGTGACCGGCGCGGCCGGCCAGATCGGCTACGCGCTGCTCTTCCGCATCGCCTCCGGCCACCTGCTCGGCGCGGACGTGCCGGTCAAGCTGCGCCTCCTGGAGATCCCGCAGGGCGTGAAGGCCGCCGAGGGCACCGCCATGGAGCTCGACGACTGCGCCTTCCCGCTGCTCAAGGGCATCGACATCTTCGACGACCCGAACAAGGGCTTCGAGGGCGCCAACATCGGCCTGCTCGTCGGCGCCCGCCCGCGCGGCCCGGGCATGGAGCGCGGTGACCTGCTCGCCGCCAACGGCGGCATCTTCAAGCCGCAGGGCGAGGCCATCGCCGCGCACGCCGCGGACGACATCAAGGTCCTGGTCGTCGGCAACCCGGCCAACACCAACGCCCTGATCGCCCAGTCGGCCGCCAAGGGCGTCCCGGCCGAGCGCTTCACCGCGATGACCCGCCTGGACCACAACCGCGCGCTGACGCAGCTGGCCCAGAAGACCGGCACCTCGGTCACGGACATCAAGCGCCTCACCATCTGGGGCAACCACTCCGCGACCCAGTACCCGGACATCTTCCACGCGGAGATCGCCGGCAAGAACGCGGCCGAGGTCGTCAACGACCAGGCGTGGCTGGCCGACACCTTCATCCCGACCGTCGCCAAGCGCGGCGCCGCGATCATCGACGCCCGTGGCGCGTCCTCCGCCGCCTCCGCGGCCAACGCCGCCATCGACCACGTCTACACGTGGGTCAACGGCACCGCCGAGGGCGACTGGACCTCCATGGGCGTCCCGTCCGACGGCTCCTACGGCGTCCCGGAGGGCCTGATCTCCTCCTTCCCGGTCACCTGCAAGGACGGCAAGTACGAGATCGTCCAGGGCCTGGAGATCAACGACTTCTCCCGCGCCCGCATCGACGCCTCGGTCAACGAGCTCGTCGAGGAGCGCGACGCGGTCCGCGAGCTCGGCCTCATCTGAGCCTCGCAGTCCTCGTGCTGACATGACGCTGACATAGCGTCACCCGGCGCCCCCGGCCCATTCGGCCGGGGGCGCCGTGCGTTCTATGCTGGCTCCTCGGTTGCCGCCAACTCGGCGGAGTATTCGGACAGTTCGGGATCCCGGGGGAACAATGGCGCAGTCGTTCGTACCTCACCAGCCAGGTCCGCCGCCGTCCCACGGCCCCGCCGCCGTCGACCCGCGCGGCAACCCGAGCGCCAGCGAGGCCACCCGGTTACTCTGCGCGGGGACGTACCTCGACGACGCCTACCGCGACGCCGTCATCGAGCAGCTCTACATCCACGAGGAGCGCGTCACCGCCCCCTCGCTCGGCATCGACGCCGCCCGCGTCCTCGCCCACGCCCTGCGCGCCCGCCGGATCGAACTCGCCTGGTCCGCCGCGATCCTCGCGCTCTGGATCGTCGCCTTCCCGCTCACCAAGGGCCTCGCGCTGCTCCTGGCCCTGCCCTACGTCCTGCTCGGCATCGCCCGCTGGATCCGCGGCCGCGCCGCGAACGCGCCGTACTACCGCACCGTCCCCGCCTTCCTCCTGCGCTGGTACGGACGGCTGAGCTTCGTCCAGTCCGCGGCGCTCCTCCTCGTCCTCGCCTTCGCCGGCGAGGAGACCCGCTGGGAGTTCCTCAGCGGCCTCGACGACACGAGCGGCGCCTTCGCCCTCGCCGCCGCCGGCGCCGCCGAGGAGCTGTGGGGGATCGGCAGGCTGGAAGTCTGGATCACCATCGCCGTGCCGCTCCTGATCGCCTGGGCGGTGGCCGTGCAGCGCGGCCAGTTCGCCCGCGCGCTGACGCAGGAGCTGCACCCCAAGCGCTTCGCCGACCTCGCCGGCGACCCCGCCGAGCAGGCCCAGGGGGCCCGGTTCCGCCGCCTGCGCGACCGGATCCGTATCGAGCAGCACTCCCGGCTCGTCATGTACCGCTCCGAGATCCCGTTCTGCGGCGCCGGCGAGCCGTACGAGCCCTGGTCGCTCTCCGTCGAGCTGCGCCCCCGCAAGAACCTGGAGGGCGGCGCGCCCGAGCCGCTCGACAACAGCGCGATCATGCGGCACATCGTCCCGCTCCTGGAGGCCCTCCGGGTGCCCTCGCCGCACGGCTCCCCGGAGATCCAGGCCGCCGTGCGCGACCGGCTGCGCCACCTGGAGATCGACGAGGTCGTCTTCCTGCCGGTCGACGGCCTGCCGAGCCGCGCCGCCGCCCCGTACACCCCCGAGGGCTTCGAGCTGCACCGCTCCGGCGCGATCGAGGAGGGCGGCGAGCCCCGCCGCCATTTCCTGCGGATCCGCGTCGGCGGCTGGGGCGAGGAGATCGTCACCACCGTCTTCGTCCGCGTCCACACCCAGGGCGGCATGCTGATGCTGGAGGTCGCCCCGCACGTGCTGCGCCCGGTCGACCAGTGGTACCGCTACGCGGACCGGATCGCCCACCGCTACCGGCACAACCACTACTTCGGCAAGGCCGTCTGGGCCCTCGGCCAGACTCCGCGCTCCGCCGGGCAGGCCCTGGTCACGCTGTGGCGGGCCCTCGGCCAGGTGTGGCGCATCGCCACCGGCGGGCACGCGGGCGCGCTGGCCGAGGGGCCGCTGTACTCCGTGCGCGAGCTGGGCTCCGACGACGACGCCTCGCTCTTCCAGGAGATGGACATCAGCCGCTACCTGAAGAGCATCCAGGACCGGGTGGCGGGCGGCGTGACCGTGGCGCTGCGCGAGGCGGGGTACGAGACCGCCGAGTTCGAGCAGAAGATCGTGCACGTCGCGGAGGGCGGGACGTTCATCGAGAACACGAAGGGGAACGTCACGATCGGCGACCACAACACCGTCACCAGCAAGACCTTCAACACCGGCACCACCACGAAGACCGGAGGCGACCGTGGCTGACAACGACAACGCCGTGCCCCGCGGCATCAACGTCACCAACACCGGCGGCAACGTCACCATCGGCGACCACAACACCGTGTCGTACACGGTGCAGGGCGCCGAGCCCGCGCGCGACCCGCAGCAGGAGGAGCTGCTCCGGGCGATCCGCGAGCTCCGCGCGGACCTGACCCGCGTCGTCGCCTCGGAGCGGACCGCCGCGCTCGACGCCGAACTCTCCGACGCGGAGGACGAGATCGAGGGCACCGGCGCCGCCGGCCCCGGCCGCCTCGCCCGCCTCCGCCAGGCCCTCGCGGACGCCGACGCCCTCACCGGCCTCCTCGCCTCGGGCGCGGCCGTCGCCCAGGCCGTCGCCGCGCTGGTCGGAGGCTGAGATGAGCACGCGCGGGGGCGGGGCGTGGTGGAACGACGAGTCGCAGAGCTGGGAGACGGACGCCCCGACGACACCGACGACACCGGAGCCGCCGAAGGCCCCGCCTCCGGCCGCGCCTGACCCCGCACCCGGTTACGGCTCAGGCCCCGGCGCCGCACCTGCGTACGGTCCCGGGCCCGGCCCCGCACCCGCCTACGGCCCCGGGCCCGGCCCCGCACCCGCGTACGGTCCCGTCGTGCCGCCGCCCCCGCCGCCGTCGTACCTCCCCGGAGCGGTGCCCGCGGACGCGTCGGCGCCCCGGTCCGGGCCCTCGCGCAACGTGCTCGTGGCCGGCGCCGTAGTGGCGGTCCTTGTCGCCGGGGGCGTCGGGGGGTGGTTCCTGTGGGGGCGGGACGGCGGAAGCGGCGGTACGGGGCAGGGGCCGACGGCCGCGCCCAGCGTGACCGTGTCGGAGGCGCCGTCCACCGGGTCGGATGAGCCGTCTGCGTCCGAATCCGCGTCCGCGCCCGCGTCGCCGTCGGAGGGCGCGCCGCCCGCCGGCTTCCGGCTCGTCGAGGACGACGCCGGGTTCACGATCGCCGTGCCCGAGGGCTGGAACCGCACCACGTCCGGGGCGAGCGTGTTCTACAACGCGCCCGACGGCGCGAGCCTGGTGCAGGTCTTCACGATCGACGAGCCGGGCCTGACCCCGTACGAGGCGCTCCAGCAGACCTCCCGGGACCTGGCCGAGAAGAACCCCGGCTACCAGGAGGTCGGCCTCGACCGGACCGGGACGGACGGGAAGGAGGCCGAGCTGGTGTACTCGTACGACCGGACGGAGGGCCGCCGGAAAGTCGTCGACCGGGCCTTCACCGGCAGTGACGGCAGGCAGTACGCGGTCCTCGCCGCCGGGCCGGAGACGGAGTGGCCCAAGCAGCGGGAGACCATCGACACGGCCCTCAGGTTCTTCAAGCCGGGCCCGTGACCGAGTCCTTCAGCAGGTGCTGCGCGAGCTCGCCGACACCCGCGAGGGTGCGCCGGAGCAGCCCGGGACCGAAGGTGATCCGGGTCGCGCCGAGCAGACCGAGCTCGGTGAAGGACGGATCGTCGGGCCGGCGCAGGAAGTTGAGCGGTCCGGCGACACCGGCCGCCCGCAGCGCGGGCAGGTCCGCGGCCGGGGCCAGGATCGGGAAGACGCAGTCCGCGCCCGCCGCCGTGTAGAGGCGGGCGCGCTCGGCGGCCTCGGCGACGGTCCCGCCGTGCAGGTACGTGTCCACGCGCGCGTTCACGAAGAGCGCGGGCCCGGCCGCCGCCCGTACCGCCGCGAGCCGTTCGGCCTGCTCGTGCGGGTCGCGGAGCGGGCGGCCCCGACCGACCCCCGTACGGTCGGAGTCCTCCAGGTTCACGCCGACCGCGCCGGTCTCCAGGACCCGCGCGACCAGTTCCTCCGGCGCGAGGCCGTAGCCGTCCTCGACGTCGGCGGTGACCGGTACGGAGACGGACCGGACGATCCGGGCGACGGCCGCGAACATCTCGTCGGCCGGCGTGTCCCCGTCCTCGTACCCGAGCGCGGCGGCGATGCCCGCGCTGGGCGTGGCCAGGGCCGGGAAGCCGGCCTCCGCGAAGACGCGGGCGGAGGCGGCGTCCCAAGGGCCCGGCAGTACCAGCGGGCGGTCGGCGGGCCGGTCGTGGTGCAGGGCCCGCAGGACGTCGGCGGTCACCGCTTGAACATCCCGGCGGTGTAGTGGCCCGGGACCATGCGGGTGGAGACGGCGATCCGGTTCCACGAGTTGATGACCGTGATCGCGCCGATGACGTGCGCGAGCTCCGCCTCGTCGAAGTGCTCGGCGGCCTCCGCGAACACCTCGTCCGGCACGAAGCCGTCGGTGACGACGGTGACGGCCTCGGTCAGCGCCAGGGCGGCCGCCTCGCGCTCGGTGTAGAAGTGCCGCGACTCGCGCCAGGCGGACAGCTGGACGATCCGCTGCACGGACTCGCCGGCCGCCAGGGCGTCCTTGGTGTGCATGTCGAGGCAGTAGGCGCAGTTGTTGATCTGCGAGGCGCGCAGCTTGATCAGCTCGTAGAGGACCGGGTCGACGTGCTTCGACGCGGCGATCTCCAAGCCGACCATGGCCTTGTAGAAGTCGGGGTGCAGCTCGGCGAAGGCGATGCGGGCGGGGTGCTCGTGCGCGTAGCCGGTCCCGGGGGTCTGCGGGTTCTGCGGGTTCTGCGGGGTGCCGTTCACGGTGGTCGTCATGACGATCACCGTACGGTTCCGATGGTGCCCGGGTATGGTCCATTTCCATGGCAAACGAGTGGGCCACTTTCGGCGCCGACCTGCATCTGGACCTCGCTGGACAGGGGCTGCGCCACGGGCTGATGGACGCGCTGCGGGAGGCGGTGCGCAGCGGGCGGCTGGCGGCGGGGACGCGGCTGCCGTCCTCGCGTTCGCTCGCCGCCGACCTGGGCGTGGCGCGGAACACCGTCGCCGACGCGTACGCGGAGCTGGTCGCCGAGGGGTGGCTCACCGCCCGGCAGGGCTCCGGCACCCGGGTGGCCCCGCGCTCCGCACCGCGGCGCACGGAGCGGAGCCGTACGGCGGCTCCCGTCGCCTCGCGCAGGGCGGCCGGGACGCCCACGTACAACCTGCTGGCCGGCACTCCCGACCTGGCCACCTTCCCGCGCGCCGACTGGCTCAAGGCAGCCCGCAAGGCGCTGATGGCCGCGCCCAACGAGGCGTTCGGCTACGGCGATCCGCGCGGCCGCGTCGAACTGCGCACCGTACTCGCCGAGTACCTGGCGCGGGCCCGGGGCGTGTACGCGCGGCCCGAACGGATCGTGGTCTGCTCGGGGTTCGTGCACGGGCTGATGCTGATGGGGCGGGTGCTGCGGGACCGCGGGGTGCGGAAGGTGGCCGTCGAGTCGTACGGGCTCGACGTCCACTGGAACCTGCTGACCCGCGAAGGGCTGCGGATTCCGGCCCTGCCCTTCGACGAACGGGGCACCCGGACCGAGGAGTTGGCGGCGATGGGCGGTGCCGGGGCGGTCCTGATGACCCCGGCCCACCAGTTCCCCATGGGCGGCGCGCTCCACCCCGACCGGCGGGCGGCGGCGGTCGACTGGGCGCGGGCCACCGGCGGGCTGATCCTGGAGGACGACTACGACGGGGAGTTCCGCTACGACCGGCAGCCCGTCGGCGCGCTCCAGGGCCTCGACCCGGAGCGCGTGGTCTACCTCGGCACGGCCAGCAAGTCGCTCGCGCCGGGCCTGCGGCTGGCGTGGATGGTGCTGCCGGAGCACCTGGTGGAGGAGGTGGTGGCGGCGAAGGGCGGGGTCGAGTGGGCGTCGTCCGCGACCGACCAGCTGACCTTCGCGGAGTTCCTCGGCTCGGGCGCGTACGACCGGCACGTCCGGGCCATGCGGCTGCGCTACCGGCGCCGCCGCGACCAGCTGGTGGCCGCCGTCGCCGCGGCCTCGCCCGGCACCCGGGTGAGCGGCATCGCCGCCGGGCTGCACGCCGTCCTCGAACTCCCCGAGGGCACCGAGGCCGCCACCGTCAGCTCCGCCGCCTTCCAGGGCCTCGCCGTCATGGGCATCAACCGCTTCCGCCACCCGGACACCCCGGTGACGAAGGACGCGCTGGTGGTGGGCTACGGAACCCCGACGGACAGCGCCTGGACGGGCGCGCTGGAGGCGCTGTGCAGGGTGCTGCCGTAGCGGCTTGACGCGGAGGCCGAGCGCGAACACCGGGACCTGCGGCCCGCACGCGCGCCGGGCCCGCACGCGCGCCGGGCCCGCACGCGCGCCGGGCCCGCACGCGCGCCGGGGTACGCCCGTGCCCGTGCCCGTGCCT
>NZ_JBSGBF010000168.1:0-7610 GCF_053601115.1 Streptomyces sp. NPDC004788 | reverse complement strand
TCCTCCACACCTACAACCACCACCGCTGCCACACCGCACTCGACGGACACCCGCCCATCAGCCGCGTCAACAACGCTGCGGGCCAATACACCTAGCGGGCGCAGCGGGCCGGGCCGGCTCAGTGCACGTCGGCCCCCTCCCGGGTGTCGTCGGCTTCGAGGAAGCCGCCGGACTGGTGCTGCCACAGCTTGGCGTAGGCGCCGTCCGCGGCGAGCAGCTCCTGGTGGGTGCCCTGTTCGACGATCCGGCCCCGGTCGAGGACCACGAGCTGGTCCATGCCGGCGACGGTGCTGAGCCGGTGCGCCACCACCAGCGCCGTCCGGCCCTCCATCAGCCGCCACAGCGCGTCCTGGACGAGGATCTCGCTCTCCGAGTCGAGGGCGCTGGTGGCCTCGTCGAGCAGCAGGATCGGCGCGTCGCGCAGGATCGCCCGGGCGAGCGCGACCCGCTGCCGCTGGCCGCCGGAGAGCTTCACGCCACGCTCGCCCACCATGGTGTCGAAGCCGTCCGGCAGCGCGTCCGCGAACTCGGTGACGTGTGCCGCCTCGGCCGCGCGCCGGATGTCGGCGTCGGTGGCGCCCGGGCGGGCGAAGGCGATGTTCTCCCGCAGGGTGCGGTGGAACATCGCCGGTTCCTGCGGCACGTACGCGATGAGGCCGCGCAGGTCGGACTGGGTCATCCGGCTGATGTCCTGGCCGCCGACGAGGATCCGGCCGGCGTCGACGTCGGTCATGCGCAGCAGCAGCCGGGTGAGCGTGGTCTTGCCGCCGCCGGACCGGCCGACGAGGCCGATCTTCGTACCGGCGGGCACGTCGAGGTCGAGGCCGTCGAACAGCGGCCTGCCGCCGCCGTGCGCGAAGCCCACCTTCTCGAAGCGCACGTCCCCGGCGCGCGAGCGCAGCGGCTCGGGCGACTCCGGGTCGAGCACGGTCGGCGGCTCCAGGAGCAGCTCGGTGAACTGCGCCGCCTCCGTCATCGAGCTCTCCAGACGCCGGTAGATCTGGTTGAACTCGAACATGATGCGGGTCGCGTTGCCGTAGTAGGTGAAGGCGACGACGACCGCCTCCACGCCGTGGTCACCGGCGCCGAGTGCGAGGGCGAGGACCAGGCCGAGGACGTTGGTGAGCACGGACATCGGTGCGACGACCGTGTCGATGCGCAGGTTTCCGTAGTCCCAGGAGCGCAGGGTGACCCGGCGCGCCTCGGCGAGACGGGAGCGGTTCTCGGCCGCCTCGCGCCGCTCGGCGGCGAAGGCCCGTACCGTGTCCATGTTCCCCAGGCTGTCGGCCACATGGCCGGACACCCGGGCGATGGCCGCCTCGCGCTGGGCGACGAGGGCCTGGCGGCGGCGGATCAGCGGGGTCACGCCGAAGGCGGTGACGAGGATCATCGCCAACAGGCCGACGACGAGCAGCGGTTCGTACGTCCACAGCACGACGCAGGCGAAGCCGAGCGGCACGAAGCTGCCGAGCACGTTGAAGGTGAGGGTGTCGACGAAGTCCTCGAAGCACTTGCCGAAGCCGATGACCCGCTTGGTGAGCGAGCCGGCGAAGTTGTCGTGGAAGAACGTGGCGTCCTTGGCGAACAGTTCGTCCATCCCGACGACGGTGAGGTGCTCGATGCCGAGCCCGTCGACCCGGTTCAGACAGTGCAGTCCGACGCGCCACAGCGCCTCGGAGAAGAGCAGCACGCCCCCGATGCCGAGGACGTACGGCAGCATGGCGCCGGTCCAGCCCCCGCCGCCCCCGCCGCCCACGCCGTCCGCGCCACCGTCGGCGATCCGCGCGACGAGCTTGGCGACGATCAATGGCGCGATGTAGGCGATGCCGATGTTGCCCAGCGCCGGGAGCAGCATCGCGGGCACGGTCATGCGACGGAGCCTGGCCAGCTCACGTCCGTAGTAGCGGAGGGCGAGCAGTACCGGGCCCTTGCCCGGTGTACTGCCGCTCGATTCAGACAATCCCATCACAACCCTGTTTTGTCGGACCGACTGGACAGGGTCCGCAGTGTCCCGCGACGACAGCCGCGCGGTCCAAGCGTTTTTCTCCGGACGGGCGGTCCGACGCCGCTAACCGGCCAGGACGGCGGGGGTGGGCCCGTCGGGCCGTACGGTGAGGCCGTAGGCGGCGCGTTCGGGGACGGACCGGAAGCGCGGGGCGTGCGCCGGGAGCAGGAGTTCGAGGAGCGCGACGGACTCACGGAGGGCGAACTGCAGGCCCAGGCAGGCGCGGGGCCCGACGCCGAACGGGAAGTAGCTTCCGGGGTGGGCGGGGCGCCGGCCCGGGGTGGTGAAGCGCGTGGGGTCGAACTCCTCGGGTTTCTCCCAGAGTTCGGGGTCACGATGGGTGAGGTAGGGGCAGACGACGACGTCGGTGCCCGCCGCCACCGCGTATCCGTCGAGGACGTCGTCCTCGGCCGCGCAGCGCGGCAGGATCCAGGCCGACGGATAGAGGCGCAGGGTCTCGTGGACGAGCGCGGAGACCGCCTGCTGCCGTTCGGGTGAGCCCTCGGGCCCGGCGGCGAGCACGCGCTCCCGCTCCTCGGGGTGCCGGTCGAGGAGGAGGTGCAGCCAGGTGAGGGTGGTGGCGGTGGTCTCGTGGCCGGCGAGCATCAGGGTGACGAGTTCGTCGCGGATCAGCCGGTCGGTGTACTCCGGACGGGTGCGGCCGGCCTCGACGAGGACGTGCAGGAGTCCCGGCCCGTCGGGGCCCGC
The DNA here is from genome assembly GCF_053601115.1 of Streptomyces sp. NPDC004788. Taxonomy (NCBI): domain Bacteria; kingdom Bacillati; phylum Actinomycetota; class Actinomycetes; order Kitasatosporales; family Streptomycetaceae; genus Streptomyces; species Streptomyces sp. NPDC004788. The sequence continues at coordinate 4,897 of NZ_JBSGBF010000168.1, read as the reverse complement.
TTCGCCGTCGCGGGCGGCGGCGACGGCGTGGTGCGCCACCGCGTCGATCCGCGCCAGCTCGGCGGCCACGGCCTCCCGCGCGGTGGCGCTGTCGGCGGGCAGGCTCGGCATCGCGGCCACCACCTCGGGGAGGGTGGCCAGTTCGCGTTCCGTCGCGGCGTCGAGGGCGTGCCCGGTGAGGGAGCGCCAGATGGTGTCCAGGGCGAAGCGCCGCATCTCCTCGCCGAGGTCGAAGACCTCCCCCGTACGGGCGTACGCGTCCCAGCGCGCCGCGGTCGTCCGGGCGGCCGCGGCGATCCGCTGCTCGTAGCGGCGCATCCCGCGTCCGGTGAACTGGGCCTGGAGCATGCGGCGTTGGCGCTGCCACGCCTCGCCCGTCGCGGAGAGCACCCCGTCACCGACGAGCAGCCGGGCCCGGTGCGAGCGCTTCACGTACCGGTCGGGGCGCACGGCGAGCACCTGCCGCACCGCCTCGGCGCCGGTCACCACGACGGTGGGCCGCTCCCCGATCCGCACCCCGGCGACGCCGCCGTGGGCGTCGCGCGCCCGGGCGAAGAGGTCGACGAGCTCTCCGCCGCCGGCCCGCCACCGCTCGACGGCGGCGGCGTCCAGTTCGGGCACTTCACGCGGGGCTGCGGCCACGGGCTGCTCCTGGTTCGGCGGAACGGGTGCAGCACGCACTGTAGGAGAGCGGCCACGCGGGGCGACACCCCGCCTTTCGGCGCGTCAGGCCGGTCGGCGTCTTTTTCAGCCCGTCAGGGCCGGTCGGTGATTTCGGCCCGTCAGGGCCGGTCGGCGGGCTCGCCGAGGGGCCAGGACTCGATGTCGCGGTAGCGGATGGGGGCGGGACCGCGGCCGAAATTGCTGCCGACGAGGTGCAGGCGTTCGGTGCGCCAGGAGCGGCCGGTGAAGCCGGCGAGACCGGCGGCGACCGCGGTCACGGAGGCCGTGTCGCCGCGGCGGGCCCGGGCGAGGGTGAGGTGCGGGCGCAGCGGGCGGTCCTCGAAGGGGATGCCGCAGGCCTTCACGAGGGCGCGGACGTCCGAGGCGAGCAGGTGCAGCCCTTCGAGGTCGCCGGCGATGCCGCTCCACAGCACCCGCTCGTCGAAGTGGCCACCGCCGCGCAGCGCCAGCTCCAGGGGTCGGCGCGCGGCGGCGAGCTCCGCGAGCGGCCGCCGCAGCGGCGGGACGGCCGCGGCGGGGAGCTCGCCGAGGAAGGCCAGGGTGATGTGCCAGTCCTCGATGCGGTTCTGCCTCAGGGTCGGGTACGCCTCATAGGCGGGCCGCAGCTCGCGGGCCAGCTCGTCCTTCGCTTCGTCGGGCGGCGCCAGGGCGATGAACACCCGGACGGTCGCGCTCCGGGGGTCCGGGGACTCCGGAGACTCCGGGGCTTCCTGAGGCTCCTGCGGCCCCTGAGGTTGATCCTTCACGCAGGACTTCGTACCTCTTTTCGTACCGCCCGGTCCATTCGGGAGCCGGGCGGTCCGAGAAGAGGAAGGGCTCAGTAGGCGCCGAAGACGTTGTCGATGGAGCCGTACTTGGCGGCGGCGTAGTTGCAGGCCGCGGTGATGTTGGCGACCGGGTCGTACACGTCGCTGGAGGTGCCGGCCACGTGGTACGCCTGGAAGGTGGGGTCGATCACCTGGAGCAGGCCCTTGGACGGGGTGCCGGCGACGGCGTTGGAGTCCCAGTTGTTGATGGCCTGCGGGTTGCCCGAGGACTCGCGCATGATGTTGCGGTAGATGCCGTCGTAGCTGCCGGGGATGCCGTTGCGGGCCATGACGTCGAGGGCCTCGCGGATCCATCCGTCGAGGTTGTTCGCGTACGTGCCGGAGGTGCCGGTCGTGGCGGCCGTGGCCGCGGCCGCGGCCGGGGCCGACGCCTGGACCGCGGTGGCCGCGCCCGCCGCGCTCGCACCGGTGCCGGTGAGCCGCGGGGCCGTCGGGGCCTGCTTCGACGTCGGGTCGACGGTCAGCCTCAGACCGGGCCGGATGAGCCGGGGGTCGTGGCCGATGGCCCGGCGGTTGTCCTGATAGAGCTTCTTCCAGCCACCCCTGACCGCGTACTTCTCGGCGATGCCGGAAAGCGAGTCACCGACGACGACGGAATACCGGACCGGACCGGCCTGCACGGCCTTCCGTACGGCCGTCTGCGCCACGGCCTTTTCGACTGCGACGGTCTGTGCCGCGTGCGGCTCGGCCGCCACGGCGCTCGACGCCCCGGCCAGCGGCACGGCGAGTGCGGCGCTGCCGGTGAGGCCGGCGACGGCGAGGGAGCGAGCGAGCGGGGTGCGCTTGGGGCGTCGGTGCTTCCCGGGTCCACGCATGGCGAATTCCTCTCCTCCGCCTGCGAGGTGAGCTGTCGGGTTCGGGCAGGAGATGCCCGGCCGCGGCAGGCACGGCTTCACCCCTAGCCGGCCCGGAATCCCGGGACCGGCGGCAAACCTGGGTCCCCCGCTCCTGCCGGACGAGTGTGGTGAGTGCGGTTCCCGGGCGGTGGCAGGATTCGGCGTTTCCGTCCGGTTGCGGCGTGACCGTATGCGAAAACAAACGGCGAAAACAAGACGGAATTAGCGGACCGAAAATGACCTTTCCCGGAAACACAAAAGGATCATTCCGCTTACCTGGAGCCGATTCCCCAACCCTTTCCGGAAAGTACGGACTTGACGCCGCGCCAGCATCGGGCGGGCCGGCTCGACCGTGACCCGAATCACCCGCGTCACCCTCGCCCCGCCTTATCTACTAAATGCACTCATGAGGCAGCTCATCCGCATTTCTCCATTTGAAGAGAATGGGTGATTATCGTCCGATTTGCCCGGCAGGATTCGGGGTAGCCGCGAAGGCGAGCGGAGGTACTGCCATGAACGGCACCCATGACGACGGCGCCGGCCCCGGCCCCGGCCCGGAGGCGTACGACGCCACTCCCTTCCTGCCGGCGCGCGGCGGCATCCCCGCCCACCGGCGGGCCGCGGCGGACTGCCGGGGCTGCCCGCTGTACGAGAACACGACCGGGACGGTCTTCGGGCGAGGCGACGCGCACGCGCGACTGATGCTGGTCGGCGAGCAGCCCGGCGACCAGGAGGACCGGGAGGGCGAGGCGTTCGTCGGGCCGGCGGGCCGGCTGCTGTCACGGGCGCTGCGCGAGGCGGGCATCGACGAGGACGACGTGTACCTGACGAACGCGGTCAAGCACTTCAAGTTCACCCAGGACGAGACCCGCAAGCGCCGCATCCACAAGGCGCCGAGCCTGCGCGAGACCCTCGCCTGCCGCCCCTGGCTGCTCGCCGAGCTCCGGCTGGTCTCGCCCGAGCTCGTGGTCACGCTGGGCGCGACGGCGGGCCGCGCGCTGCTCGGGCCGTCGTTCCGGGTCGGCACCGACCGTGGCGTACCGCGTCCGCTGCCGGACGAGGGGAACGGCTCCGGGAACGGGGACCTGCGGGTGCTCGCGACCGTCCATCCGTCGGCCGTCCTGCGGGCGGGGGGCGGCGGGGACCGCGAGGAGCTGTACGCGGGTCTGGTCGCCGACCTGCGGACCGCCGCCGACGCCCTGTGACCGCGGGGAGCGCGGGGAGCGCGGGGAGCGCGGGGAGCGCGGGAGGTTGAAGGGGTTACGGACACCGAGGGCGGGTAGCCGCGCAGCCAAGCGCTACCGAACGTGTCATCGAAGGAGGCGCGTCATGATCGCCCTGCTCCTCGTCCTGCTGATTCTGCTGCTGCTCTTCGGCGTCGGATTCGCCGCCCACGTGCTGTGGTGGATCGCCCTGGCCGTGCTCGTCATCTGGCTGCTGGGCTTCCTGGTGCGCGGCTCGGGCAACCGCTGGTACCGCTGGTGAGGCGGCACCAGCGCATGTCCCCCTGCCGAGCGCGTGAGGAGCCGCCATGATCCGCACGGCCGATGTGGTCACGTTCCTGGAGGGTCTCGCCGTGCGACGGGACGTGCGTCGCCAGTCGCAGCCGTTCGCGGGACGCACCGTGGTCGTCACCGGCGCGAGCGCCGGTGTGGGGCGGGCGACCGCGCGTGCGTTCGGGGCGGCGGGCGCACGGGTGGCGCTGCTCGCCCGGGGCCGGGTGGGGCTCGAAGCGGCGGCCGAGGAGGTCGAGCGGGCCGGTGGCGAGGCCCTCGTCGTGCCGGTGGACATGTCCGTGCCGGAGCAGGTGGAGCAGGCGGCGGACCGCGTGGAGAGTAGGCTCGGCCCCGTGGACGTCTGGGTGAATTCCGCCTTCACCTCCGTGTTCTCGCCGTTCCTGGGGGTCGGCCCGGAGGAGTACGAGCGGGTGACGGCGGTCACGTACCTCGGCTGCGTCAACGGCACCCGGGCGGCCCTGCGCCGCATGGTGCCGCGCGGCTCCGGCGCGGTCGTCCAGGTGGGCTCGGCGCTCGGCGAGGCGTCGGTGCCGCTGCAGGCGGCCTACTGCGGGGCGAAGCACGCCGTGAACGGGTTCACCGCCTCGGTGCGCATGGAGCTGCTGCACCGGAAGAGCCCGGTGGCCGTCACCGTCGTCCAGCTGCCGGCCGTCAACACTCCGCAGTTCTCCTGGGTCCTGTCGCGGCTGCCGCGCCGGCCACGGCCCGTCGCCCCGGTGTACCAGCCGGAGGTGGCGGCCCGGGCGGTGCTGCACGCGGCGCGCCGGCCACGACGCCGCGAGTACCTGGTCGGCGCCTCGACCGCCGCGGCGGTGCTCGCGCACCGGCTCGCGCCCGGTCTGCTCGACCGCTACACGGCCCGCACCGGATACGACTCCCAGCAGACCGACGAGCCGGCGCCGGCCGGCGCCCCGCACAACCTCTGGGTGCCGCTCGACGGCGACGGCGGACGGGACCACGGCGCCCACGGGGCCTTCGACGCCGAGGCCGCCGCACACTCCCCGTACAGCGCGCTCGCCCGCCACCCGGCCGC
>NZ_JBSGBF010000167.1:0-7616 GCF_053601115.1 Streptomyces sp. NPDC004788 | reverse complement strand
GCCTCGCCGAGCGGGTCGTCCTGCTCTCGTCCCGGCCCGGCCGCATCGCCCGGGAGTGGACCATCGACATCCCGCAGCCGCGCCGCATCGAGGACACCGACGTGGCGGAGCTGTCCGTCGAGATCACCGAACACCTGCGTGGGGAGATCCGCCGCCATGGCCGGCACTGAGACGACCGCGGCCGCCGAACGCGCCGACGCCCACGACCTCGCGGGTCTGGAGGCCGGCCTCGATGCCCTCGACACGGCGCACATCCGCCGGACCCCGGTGCGCGAGGTCCTCCTGAAGAAGGTGCTGCCACCGTTCCTCGCCGTCGCGCTTGTGGTGGCGGCGTGGCAGCTGCTCGTCATCCTGAAGGTCGCCGACGAGGGCAAGCTGCCGGCTCCGTCCGCTGTCTGGGACAGCCTGTCCGCGATGTGGCTGGAGGGCACGCTCCTCGACATCCTGTGGACCAGCGTCTCCCGCGCCCTGCTCGGCTTCCTCCTCGCCCTGGCCGTCGGCACACCGCTCGGTCTGCTCGTCGCCCGGGTGGGCGTGGTCCGCACGGCGATCGGCCCGATCCTGTCCGGTCTGCAGTCGCTGCCCTCGGTCGCCTGGGTGGCGCCGGCGGTGCTGTGGCTCGGCCTCAACGACAGCATGATGTTCGCGGTCATCCTGCTCGGCGCCGTGCCGTCCATCGCCAACGGCCTGGTGGCCGGCGTGGACCAGGTGCCGCCGCTCTTCCTCCGGGCCGGCAAGACGCTCGGCGCGACCGGCCTCAGGGGCGCGTGGCACATCGTCATGCCGGCCGCGCTGCCCGGCTACCTCGCGGGCCTCAAGCAGGGCTGGGCGTTCTCGTGGCGCTCGCTGATGGCGGCGGAGATCATCGCCTCCTCGCCCGACCTGGGCCTGGGCCTCGGCCAGCTCCTGGAGAACGGCCGCAACAACTTCGACATGCCGGGGATCTTCCTCGCGATCATCCTGATCCTGCTCGTCGGCGTCGCCATCGACCTGCTGATCTTCAGCCCCCTGGAGCGCGCGGTGCTGCGCCGCCGCGGCCTGCTGGTGAAGGGCTGACCATCCCCTCAGCACCCGGGAAGCCGCTCGGGGTGGCCGCGCCCTGGGCCGACGGTGACAAGACGCGCCGCCGCGGAGCTCGATCCGCCCGCCGCCGCGCGATCAGGACAGGTGTCTACCGGACGGCACCGCCGGCTCGGATGCCGCGCGGGGACGCCCCCAGTTCACGACGGCAGGTCTTGTTGAACGCCTGCAGATCGGGAATGCCGACCGAGGCGGCGACGGCGGGGATGGAGAGCGTGGTGGCGCACAGGAAGTGCCTCGCCCGCTCCATCCGCCGGGCCCGGATGTAGCCGACCACCGTCTGCCCCGTGGCGGCCCGGAACAGCCGGGTCAGGTGGTTGTGGGAGACGCCGACCGCCCTCGCGATCTCCGGCACCGTCAGGGGCTCCGTCAGCCGCGTCTCGACCAGGGCCACTGCGGCCGCCACCGCGGGGTGGACGGCCTGCGCGCTCCGCCCCTGGGGTGGGGTGAGCCGGGCGACCCGCCACAAAGCACCCCACACCTCGGCGACCGCCCGTGACGGCGTGTGCGGCCAGGCGGCCAACGCCTGCCGCAGCTGCACGGAGAGGAAACCAAGTTCCGGACCGGCCTGCTGGATCACCGGGATGCTCGTGGCCGCTCCCCCGGCACCCAGACGGAGGTGGACGTAGAGGTGCTCGGAGCGGCCCCGGTAGCGGTAGCGGACTTCGGCCCCGGGCGGTACGAGGCTGACCCGGCCGGGGCGGATCGAGTGCTCGGTACCGTCGACCGTCAAGTCGGCGTCGTAGCCGTACAGATGGAACTGCCACAGGTCGGGCAGCGAGAACACGTCCACGTGGCCGGCCGGCCCGTGCACGCCGATGCCGACGGCGGCGAGTTCCGGAGGCTCGTCGAGATGGGCGATGGCCGTGTGCATGGTCACGTGTTCTACCACGGCGTCCGCAGCCCGATCCAGGATGGTGAACCTCGATTCACCGCAGGGCGGCTGGGGTGAGAATCGACCACTACTGGGTGAACTCGGCCCACCCGGCGGGGCGGCGGGCGGGCCTAGCGTGGCCGTCATGGAGAACAGGCAGGAACTGCTCAGCTCAGTACAGATGGCGCGCTTCGTCGCGCGCGGATCGCTGCGGCTGGACGCGGTGGTCCCGGCGGAGCTGAACGCCGAGGGCCTGAAGGTGCTGGCTGACGGCGTGCCGCCGGTGCCGTACGGGACGCCGTTGTCCGCGGCCTACCCCGAAGGCTCGTTCGTCCGCAGGCTGCTCGAACTGCCGCGGATCGCGGGGGCACTGCGCAGCCTGGTGGGCGTCGAGCCGTCAGTGGACCACCACTTCGTGCACACCCGCGAACCCCACGGCGGCGACGCCCAGGCGCTGCACGCGGACGCCATCATCGATGTCCGGCAGGACGCCTTCGACGTGCAGCTGATGTACTACCCGCAGGCGGTGACGCTGGAGATGGGCGGCACCCTCAGCGTGCCGGGCAGCCATCTGCGCCGGACCAACGAGTCGGACACCGGCCGCTACCAAAACCTGCGCGGCCAGGACCGGCTGGTCTGCCCGGCCGGGACGGTGGTGTTTCTGCACCACGGCCTCTGGCACGGGGGCCGGCGCAACGACAGCGACACGCTGCGCTACATGTTCAAGATCCGATTCAATCCGACGGTGCGTCAGCAACGGCTGTGGGACACCTCGGATCTGCACGATCCACAGGTGAACGCGGAGTTGGACGCGATGTTCCCGTGGTACGAGTGGGCGACCGGTCGCCTGGAGCGGTACAACCGCATCCTGCTGTGGCGGGCGCTGACCGGCGACGACAGCTACGACCTCGACCACTGGGTGACCAGGGTCTCCAACCGCCCCGGGGAGAAGACGGCATGACGACCGACTCCTCCCGGCAGCAGGTACTGGTGCTGTACCTCTCCAGCTCCGCGCTGGACTCCCACGTCGTCGGCTGGGCGAGGTACGACGGCACCGGCCGCACCTCGCCCACCACCGGCGACAGCGACGAGCCGCCGTACGAGACGGGGGTCGCGGCGCTCCGGGACGGCTGGCGACTGTTCCAGGCCGCTCAGCTGATCCCGCCGTACCCGGGTCACGAGTACGACGTGTCCTTCCTCAAGCACGAGTTCTTCTTCGAACGGATCGTCGACGCATCGGCGTCGTGACACACGGCTCCGGCCATGCTCCGGACGGACGAGGACGCTTCCGCGCCGCGCACGGCTCGTTGGCCGCCGCGGTGACCGCATCACCCCCGTGTCCCACGGCTACCGTGCTGCCGAGTGCGCGGCGCGGCACCCGTCCCCACGGGGCCAGGACCACCCCCTGAACGAGGACGAAATGACTGAGGTGAATCTCGTCGTGCTGTCGGCCGGTGACACGGCCCTCGCGCTCGACACCACCGGACCCGAGGTGCCCCGGGTGCTGCACTGGGGCGCCGATCCAGGCTTCGGCGCCGGCGACGCCACGCAGGTGCTCGACGCCATGGGCCGGACCTCGCGCCACCAGGCCGGGAGCCTGATGCCCTCCCAGGGGCGGGGCTGGGGTTGGTTCGGACGTCCGACCCTCGCCGGGCACCGCGGCGGCCGGGTCCGCCCGACGCGCTTCGAACTCTCCGAACCGGTCGCCGTACGCGCCCAGGACAGCCGGGGCGGCACCGTCCGCGTACGGGCCCTGGACCCCGGCGCGGGGCTCGCCCTGGACACCGAGCTGCAGATGACGGAACAGGGCGTGGTGCGGCTGCGCCATACCCTGACCAACACGGCGACGGACACCTACACCCTGGACGTGCTGGCGTGCGTGCTGCCGGTCCCCGTCCGCGCCGCGGAACTGCTGGACTTCGCCGGCCGCTGGGCCCGTGAGCGCTCCCCGCAGCGCGCCCCGCTGCGGCAGGGCGTCTGGTCGAGGGAGAACCGGCGCGGCCGCACCGGCTTCGACGCCGGGCTGCTGCTCGCCGGCACCGCAGGCTTCGGCTTCCGGCACGGCGAGGTCTGGGGCGTGCACCCCGCCTGGAGCGGCAACCACGTCCAGTACGCGGAGCGGCTGGCCGACGGGACGACGGTCCTCGGCGGCGGCGAACTGCTGGAGGCGGGTGAGATCCGGCTGGCGGAGGGCGAGTCCTACCGGACCCCGTGGGTGTACTTCGCGACCTCCGGCACGGGTCTGGACGGCATCAGCCGAGGTTTCCACGACATGCTCCGGGCCCGGCCACAGCACCCGACCACCGCCCGGCCGGTCACCATGAACATCTGGGAGGCGGTCTACTTCGACCACGACCCCGAACGGGTACACGCCCTCGCGAACACCGCGGCGGCGGTCGGCGTGGAACGGTTCGTCGTGGACGACGGCTGGTTCCGGCACCGCCGCCACGACCGGGCCGGCCTCGGCGACTGGTACGTCGACGAGAAGGTGTGGCCCGACGGGCTCCGCCCGCTCGCCGACCACGTCCACGGGCTCGGCATGCAGTTCGGCCTCTGGTTCGAGCCCGAGATGGTCAACCCCGACTCCGACCTGGCCCGCGCCCACCCCGACTGGATCCTCGCCGACCCCGACCGCCTCCCGTTCGAGCAGCGCAGCCAGCACGTCCTGGACGTCGCGCACCCCGGCGCCCACGCCTACCTGCTGGAGCGGATCAGCACCCTCGTCGGGGACGTGGGCATCGACTACATCAAGTGGGACCACAACCGCGACCTCGCCGACGCCGTCCACGACGGCCGACCCGGCGTGCACGCGCAGACCACGGCCGTCTACCGGCTCCTCGACGAACTGCGCGGCCGCCACCCCGGGCTTGAGATCGAGTCCTGCTCCTCCGGCGGGGCCCGCGCCGACCTCGGCATCCTCGAACGCACCGACCGGATCTGGGGATCGGACAACATCGACCCGATCGAACGCCAGGCCATCCAGCGCTGGACCGGCCTGCTCCTGCCCCACGAGCTGATCGGCTCGCACATCGGCTCCGCCCCGGCCCACATAAGCCACCGCGACAACACGCTCGCCTTCCGCTGCGCCACCGCCCTGTTCGGACACGCCGGCATCGAATCCGACATCTCGAACTGGTCGCAGGACGAGCTGACCACGCTCACCACGTGGGTCAGCGCCTACAAGCAGCTGCGCCCGCTGCTCCACGGCGGCGACGTCGTCCGCACCGACCACCCCGACCCGGCCGCCTGGGTCCACGGCGTCGTCTCGCGGGACCGGACCCACGCCGTCTTCGCCTACGTCCAACTGGACACCTCCGTCGCCGAGAACGGCGCGCCCGTACGCCTCCCGGGACTGGAGCCCGCGACCCGCTACGCCGTGCGGGTGCGCCCCGAACTCTCCTCCCCCGAGGACACCTGGCCCGCCTGGGGACGGCGTACGACCGCACTCACCGTGACCGGCCGGTACCTGGCCCAGGTCGGCCTGGCCGCCCCGGGCCTGGCCAACCGCCCCGGCCATGCGTTGGTGGTCGAGGTGCAGGCGCAGGCGTCGGCCTCGCAGAAGTAATCCTCCGCCCACCGCCACGCCTCGCTCCTGGAGCGCTACGGAACCCCGGCCGCGACGTCGGCGCCTTCCCGTACGAAGACCGGGATGCGCTCCAGCGGGGCCTCGGCGTCGAGCGTCGTTCCGCCCTCCAGCACACCGCCGGTGGCCGGGTCCCGCCAGCGGGTGCCGGACGGCAGGTACACCCGGCGGGCCCGGACGCCCGCCTCGTACACGGGTGCCACCAGCAGGTCGGGGCCGAGCAGGAACTGGTCGTCCACCTCCCAGGCGCGTTCGTCCTCGGGGAAATCGAAGAACAGCGGACGCATGGGCGGGGCGCCGGTGCGGTGGGCGTCCTCGGACAGCCGGTGCAGGTACGGGCGCAGGCGCTCGCGCAGCGACAGGTGGTCGCGGAGGATGCCGTACGCCTCCTCGCCGTACGACCAGACCTCGTTCGGCCCGCCGGTCATGTCCGTGGCGAAGGCGGGGTGGTTGGGCTCGCGGTCCCCGTGCAGCCGCATGACCGGGCAGAAGGTCCCGTACTGGAACCACCGGATCAGCAGTTCGCGGTACTCCGGGTCGTCCGGGTCGCCGCCGAAGAAGCCGCCGATGTCGGTGTTCCACCAGGGGATGCCGCTCATCGCGACATTCAGCCCCGCCCTGATCTGCCGCCCGAGGGAGTCGAAGGTCGTGGGGATGTCGCCGGACCACAGCAGGGCGCCGTACTTCTGGCTGCCCGCCCAGGCCGAGCGGACCAGCGACAGCGGCCGGTCCTCGCCCACCGCGCCCAGGCCCTCGGCCACGCCACGGGCATGCTCCAGCGGGTAGAGGTTCGCGGCCTCGGCGGCCGGCCCTGCCGCGTAGACGGCGCGCTCGGCGAGGCCCGGGGGCACGTCGGGTTCGCAGGCGTCCAGCCAGAAGCACGCCACGCCCAGCGAACGGTAGTTGTCGTTCAGCCGCTGCCACAGCGCGGCGCGCGCTCCGGGGTGGGTGGCGTCGTAGTACGCCATCGGGCGGATCAGGGCATCCCCGCCGAACCGGGAGGGCCACGGGAAGGTGAGCAGGCCGCCGTCCCCGTCCCGCACGAGGTGTCCGGCCGAGCGCAGTTCCTCGTACGCGTCGCTTCCGGGCTCGACGGTGGGCCAGACCGAGACGGCGAGCTTCACGCCGAGGTCCGACAGTTCCTTGACCATGGCGGCCGGCTCGGGCCACTCGCTCTCCTCGAAGCGCCAGTCGCCCATCCTCCGCCAGTGGAAGAAGTCGCAGACGATGACGGACAGCGGCAGTCCCCGCTCCTTGTACTGCCGTGCCACGGCCAGGAGTTCGCCCTGGGTGCGGTAGCGGAGCTTCGACTGCCAGAAGCCTGACGCCCACTCGGGGAGGAGGGGCGGACGGCCGGTGGCCCGGGTGTAGGAGTCCAGGATCCGGGCCGGGGTGTCCCCGGCGGTGATCCAGTAGTCGATGCGCCCGCCGCCGTCGGCGGTCCACCGGGTGGTGTCGGCGCCCAGTTCGACCCGGCCGGTCGCGGGGTTGTTCCACAGCAGTCCGTAGCCGCGCGAGGAGTGCAGGAAGGGGACGGCCGCCACGGTGTTGCGCTGAACGAGGTCGATCACACAGCCCTTCTGGTCCAGGCGCCCGTGCAGGTGCTGCCCCAGGCCCTGCAGCCGTTCACCGTCGTATGCCTCGAAGGACTGCTCCGTCCGGCCTCCGGTCGCGTGGACGCGGGAGCCGGCATGGTGTGCGTACGGGCTGCGCTCAGCGAGGAGTTCGCGGCCCGACGCGGCATCGACGAACCGCAGCCGGCCGTCCGCAGCCGCCTCGACGGCGATACGGCCGTTGACCAGACGGGCGGAGCCGTCGTCCGACACGGACACCTCGGCGTGCTGGGCGGGCCGCTGGTTCTCCAGCGCACCGGGGGCGGTGGGGTCGATGGTCCCGGACGAGGCCCGCACCCGGACGGCGTCCGGACCCCAGGGCTCGATACGGAGGATCTCTGCGGCGGTGTGCCGTTCCAGGGCACCCGCGCGGATGCTGTAGGACAAGGGTCGGTTCCTCTGCTCCGGGGGCCGGTCGGGTGGTGTCACGCGGTTCGTCGTGGACCGGCCCGCCACCGCCCGCGCA
>NZ_JBSGBF010000166.1:0-7869 GCF_053601115.1 Streptomyces sp. NPDC004788 | reverse complement strand
CGGGGCGGACCGCTGGGCGGGGCGGCGGTCCGGCCGGCGCGGCTGTGCGGGCCGCGCGGGGCCGGGGACACGGCGGCGCGGAGGCTCCTGGAAGGGCACGGGTCACCTGCCGGAGGTCGTCGGGGCGGTCGGGGTGCCGGCGGGGACGGCCTGGGTCCCGGTCGGAGTGCCGGTCCGGGTGCCGGTCGCGGGCGGCTTCGGCGTGCCGGTCGCCCCCGTGGCCGGGGCCTGTGTCGCGGGCGGGGCGGGCGGCGGGGTCGGCCGCGGCGAGGGCTTCGGGGAGGCGGCCACCGTGGGCACGCCCCGCACCCGGCCGTCGGGGTCCAGGAAGACGGGGCTGCCGCCGGGCACCATGCCCAGCTCGCGGGCGCGCCGCTCCAGGGCGTCGGGGGCGGAGCTGTCGTCGACGTCCCGCTGCAGGGCCTGTTCCTCGTCGGTGAGCTCGGTGGTCTTCTTCTTCAGCTCGCTGAGCTTGAACGAGCCCTGGTTGAGGGCGGAGTTGAGCATCAGGAGCGTGATCAGACCGCCGCCGAGCAGCAGCACGACGAGCAGGACGAAGGGGGTGCGGGCGGCGGTGCTCGGCCCGGACGGCATGAGCCTGCCGAGCCTTGCGGCCCGCCCCTTCAAAGGCCCCTTCTGGCTCACTGCTCCACGTCCTCCCTGATCCGCTCCGCACCCCTGAGACGAGCGGGGGCCGCGCGGCGGTTCTCGGCGATCTCCTGCTCGGTGGGGAGCTCGGCGCCGCGGGTGAGGAGCTTCAGGCGGGGCTGGTACTGCTCGGGTACGACGGGGAGGCCGGGCGGCGCGGTGGTCGCGGCGCCCGCCGCGAAGACCTGCTTGACCAGCCGGTCCTCCAGGGAGTGGTACGAGAGGACGGCGATCCGCCCGCCCACGGCGAGCGCCTTCACGGCCGCCGGGATCGCCCGCTCCAGGACCGACAGCTCGCCGTTGACCTCGATCCGCAGCGCCTGGAAGGTGCGCTTGGCCGGGTTGCCGCCGGTGCGCTTGGCGGCCTGCGGCAGCGCGTCGCGGATCAGTTCGACCAGTCGGGCGCTGTTGGTGAAGGGCTCCTTCTCGCGCTCGCGCACGATCGCCGAGACGATCCGCTTGGCCTGCTTCTCCTCGCCGTAGGCGCGCAGGATGCGGACCAGCTCGCCGGCCGGGTAGGTGTTGAGGACCTCGGCCGCGCTCATGCCGGTCGTCTGGTCCATGCGCATGTCGAGCGGGGCGTCCTGGGCGTAGGCGAAGCCGCGGTCGGCCTCGTCCAGCTGCATGGAGGAGACGCCCAGGTCGAAGAGGACGCCGTCGACGCGCGGGATGCCGAGCCGGTCAAGGACCTCGGGCAGCTCGTCGTAGACGGCGTGCACGAGGGTGGCGCGCTCCCCGTACGGGGCGAGCCGCTCGCCGGAGAGGCGCAGCGCCTCCTTGTCGCGGTCGAGCGCGACGAGCCGCGCCTCCGGGAACCGCTGGAGCAGCGCCTCGCTGTGCCCGCCGAGGCCGAGGGTGCAGTCGACGACGACGGCGCCGGGGCGTTCCAGGGCGGGGGCCAACATGTCCAGGCACCGCTGGAGCATCACCGGGACATGTCGGTCGTTGCTCAAAGCGCCCTCTCAGATCCGGCGGAGACAGGTACCACCGGCGAGCGGAAGGGGCCGAGCCGTAGGTACCGCCGCATTTACGGGGAGAAACGGCGGAAATCGCTCGATGTCTCCGTGAACTTCGCGCCACTTTAGTCCACCGGACCCCCCGGTCAACCAACCGGCTGGCGCGTCGCGGGCTGCGGCGGGGAGGGACGATCGTTTCGCGGGATTCACCCGGACGGCCCCGTTTCCCACTCCCTGTGGGTTCGCTCACAACAAGGTTCTATGACTGTCTTTGTCCACTCTCACAGCATGCCTGTCCGCGCCGTGACCATTACCTTCGGAGACATGTCGACCTCTGCGCACCCCACTGCCGACGCGATACACACCGAGGACTCGGTCATCGACCGCTTCGTCCAGGCCAATGCGCGTTACGCCGCCGACTTCGCCGACCCCGGAATGGACGCCCGGCCCGTGCGCCGGGTGGCCGTGGTCGCCTGCATGGACGCCCGTCTCGACCTGCACGCCGCGCTCGGCCTGGAGCTCGGCGACTGCCACACCATCCGCAACGCGGGCGGTGTGGTCACCGACGACGTGATCCGCTCGCTCACCATCAGCCAGCGGGCGCTCGGCACCCGCAGCGTGATGCTGGTGCACCACACCAACTGCGGCCTCGAGTCGCTCACCGAGGACTTCCGGCACGAGCTGGAGGACGAGGTCGGCCAGCGTCCGGCCTGGGCCGTGGAGGCGTTCCGCGACGTCGACCAGGACGTCCGCCAGTCCATGCAGCGGGTGCGCACGTCCCCGTTCCTGCTGGACATCTCCGACGTCCGCGGCTTCGTCTTCGACGTGACGTCGGGTCTGCTGCGCGAGATCGACCCGGTCGAGCAGGCGTAGCGGACCGGCCCGGGCGGACGTAAGCCGACCGGCCCGAACTGACGGAGCCGAGCAGACGGTTCGCACCGGCACAAGCCCTCAAACCCCGGCAATTCGCCCGCAGTTATCCACAGGTGGGCCGGGGGCGAGTGACACGACCCGCTCGCGGCAACAAGAATGCACGGGTGACACCCCCCGGCCACCGCGCCGGGGGCAGGTGTCTGTGCTGCGAAAGGGCCGAGGAGGGCCGGGTGACGACCTATGACGATCGAGCGAGCCTCGCTGATCTGACCACCACAGCGGAGCGGATCCGCCGGTCGGTGGAGGGTGTGATCGAGGGCAAGCCCGAGGTCGTACGTCTCGCGCTGACCGTACTGCTCGCCGAGGGACACCTCCTGATCGAGGACGTCCCCGGCGTGGGCAAGACCATGCTGGCCAAGACGCTGGCCCGGTCCATCGACTGCTCGGTCCGCCGCATCCAGTTCACGCCCGACCTGCTGCCGTCGGACGTCACCGGTGTGTCGATCTTCGACCAGCAGCGGCACGAGTTCGAGTTCAAGCCGGGCGCGATCTTCGCCCAGATCGTCATCGGCGACGAGATCAACCGGGCCTCCCCCAAGACCCAGTCCGCGCTCCTGGAGTCCATGGAGGAGCGCCAGGTCACGGTCGACGGCCAGACGTACGAGCTGCCCAGTCCCTTCATGGTGGTCGCCACCCAGAACCCGGTGGAGATGGAGGGCACCTACCCGCTGCCCGAGGCCCAGCGCGACCGCTTCATGGCCAAGGTCTCCATGGGCTACCCGAGCCCCGAGGCCGAGCTGAAGATGCTCGACGTGCACGGCGCCGTCTCCCCGCTCGACGACCTCCAGCCGGTGGCGCACGCCCATGACGTGCTCAAGCTGGTCGAGGCCGTGCGCGCGGTGCACGTCGCCGACGCCGTCCGGCGGTACGCGGTGGACCTGGTCGCCGCCACCCGCACCCACCCCGAGCTGCGGCTCGGCGCCTCCCCGCGCGCCACGCTGCACCTGCTGCGGGCGGCGAAGGCGTCCGCCGCGCTCAGCGGCCGGGAGTACGTGCTGCCCGACGACCTCCAGGCGCTCGCCGCCCCGGTGCTCGCCCACCGTCTGCTGCCCACCGCGCAGGCGCAGCTCAGCCGCCGCACGGCCGAGCAGGTCGTGCTCGACATTCTCCAGCGCACCCCCGTCCCGGCCGCCGCGCCGCCCGCGCCGCACGCCGGACCGCTCTACGGCCAGCACCAGCCCGGCGCCCGGCGGCTGTGATGGACACCGCCGCCGCTCCGCAGGCCCCGCAGGGGTATCCGCCCCAGGGCGGCGAGGGGCAGCGGGAGGACGGCGACCGGGGCGGCCTGCGGGCCGCCCTGGCCGGGCTCACCACCCGCGGCCGGTCCTTCCTGGCCGCCGGGATCGCCGCCGCCGCCTGTGCCTACGTACTCGGCCAGTCCGACCTGCTGCGCGTCGGACTGCTGCTCGCCGTGCTCCCGCTGCTCTGCGTCGTCGTGCTGCACCGCACCCGCTACCGGGTGGCGGGCAGCCGCCGGCTCGCCCCGCAGCGGGTCGAGACCGGCACCGAGGCCCGCGTGCACCTGCGCGTGGACAACGTGTCACGGGTGCCCACCGGCCTGCTCATGCTCCAGGACCACGTGCCGTACATGCTGGGCCCGCGGCCCCGCTTCGTGCTCGACCGGGTCGAGGCGGGCGGCCGCCGCGAGGTGTCCTACCGGGTCCGCTCCGACCTGCGCGGCCGCTTCCCGCTCGGCCCGCTCCAGCTGCGGCTCAGCGACCCTTTCGGGATGTGCGAGCTGACCCGCTCCTTCAGCACCCAGGACAACCTCACCGTCATCCCCCGCACCGAACCGCTGCCGCCGGTCAAGCTCGGCGGCGAGTCCTCCGGATACGGCGACGGACAGCACCGGGCCCTCGCGCTCGCCGGGGACGACGACATCATTCCGCGCGCCTACCGGCACGGCGACGACCTGCGCCGGGTCCACTGGCGCTCCACCGCCCGCTACGGCGAGCTGATGGTGCGCCGCGAGGAGCAGCCGCAGCGCGCCCGCTGCACGGTGCTGCTCGACACCCGGGGCGTGGCCTACGAGGGCGGCGGACCCGACTCGGCCTTCGAATGGGCCGTCTCCGGCGCCGCCTCCGTGCTCACGCACATGCTGGAGCGCGGCTTCTCGGTGCGGCTGCTCACCGACACCGGCAGCACGGTGCCCGGCGAGGGCGCCGAGGGCTTCGCCGGCGGCGGGCGCTCCGTCGAAGGCGGCGCCGAGGCCGGCGGGCTGCTCCTGGACACCCTCGCGGTCGTCGACCACTCCGACGGCGCCGGGTTCTCCCGGGCGTACGACGTGCTGCGCGGCGGTCACGAGGGGCTGCTCGTGGCCTTCCTCGGCGACCTCGACGAGGAGCAGGCCGCGCTCACCGCCCGGATGCGGCAGCGGCACGGCACCGCCGTGGCGTTCGTGCTCGACTCCGGGACCTGGCTGACCGGCGGCGCCGTCGCCGGCGCGGTCGAGGACCGGGTGCGCCGGCTGCGGGAGGCCGGCTGGCAGGCGTTCGCCGTGGCGCCCGGCGCCCGGCTCGCCGAACTGTGGCAGCTCGCCGGCGGGGCCTCGGCCCAGGCGCCCGCGGGCGAGACGTACGGAGGCTGGTCATGAGCGGGCGCGGGCGGCTGACGCTTGCGGCCTCCGGCGCGACGCTGGCCGCGTCCGCCGCGCTGCTGCCGCTGGTGAAGCCGGCGGACTGGATCCTCACGGCGGTCGTCGTGGTCGGCCTGCAGAGTGCCGTCGGCCTGCTGACCCGGCGGGTGCCGCTGGCGCGGCCGCTGACGATCGCCGCCCAGGCGCTCGTCACCCTGCTCGCGCTCACCGTGGCCTTCGCCCACGAGCAGGCGGTCCTCGGCATCGTGCCGGGCCCCGACGTCCTCGCCTCCTTCGGGACCCTCTTCCAGGCCGGCGTGAACGACGTCGGCACGTACGCGATCCCGGCGCCGAACACGGCCGGCATCCGGCTGCTCCTGGTCACCGGCGTCGCGGTGATCGGCCTGCTCGTGGACACGCTCGCGGTGACCTTCCGCAGCGCGGCCCCGGCGGGACTGCCGCTGCTCGCCCTGTACTCGGTGGCGGCGGGACTCTCCGGCGGCGGCGCGGGCGGACTGCTCTTCCTGCTCGCCGCGGCCGGCTATCTGCTGCTGCTCCTGGCCGAGGGCCGGGACCGGCTCTCCCAGTGGGGCCGGGTCTTCGGCGGCGGCCGGGGCGAGGGCTCCGGCAAGGGCGGGCCGGCGTTCGCGCCGGTCCGCACCGGGCGGCGGATCGGCGCGGTCGCCCTGGGCGTCGCGCTCGTGGTGCCGTTCGCGCTGCCCGGACTCAGCGGCGGCTTCCTCGGCGGCGGCGAGGGCGAGGGCTCCGGCAAGGGCAAGGGCGGCACGATCTCGGCGGTGAACCCGCTGGTCTCGCTCCAGAACAACCTGCGCCAGCCCGAGAACCGCGAGGTCCTGCGCTACCGCACCAACGCCGTGGACACCAGCGGCCTCTATCTGCGACTCGTCGCCCTCGACCAGTTCGACGGCACCGCCTGGAAGTCCTCGGTCCGCCCGATCCAGGACGTGCCGGAGAACCTGCCCTGGCCCGACGGCCTCTCCCAGCAGGTCTCCGTCTCGGAGGTCACCACCAACCTGGTCGCCTCCACGGCGTACGAGCAGAAGTGGCTGCCCATGCCGTATCCGGCGGCGCGGGTCTCCATCAGCGGCGGCTGGCGGTACGAGCCGGCCGGCCGGATGCTCGTCGGCGACAACGGGCAGAACACCAAGGGCGCCCGGTACACCGTGACCAGCCTGGACGTGCGGCCCTCGGCCGAGCAGCTGGCGACGGCCCCGGCCGCGCCGGACGCGCTGCGCCGCGAGTACACCCGGGTCCCGGCCTCGCTGCCGGCGGACGTGCGCGCCACGGCCGAGAAGGTCACCCGCGGGGCGCGCAACGACTACGAGCGGGCGGTGCGGCTGCAGGACTGGTTCGCCCGGGACGGCGGCTTCCGCTACGACGTGGACGTCAAGTCCGGCACCGGTGTCGAGGCGATCTCCCGCTTCCTGAAGGACAAGGAGGGCTTCTGCGTCCACTTCTCCTTCTCGATGGCGGCGATGGCCCGCTCCTTGGGCATCCCGGCCCGGGTCGCCGTCGGCTTCATGCCGGGCACCCCGCAGAGCGACGGCTCGGTCTCGGTCGGCATCCGGGACGCGCACGCCTGGCCCGAGCTGTACTTCGAGGGGGCCGGCTGGACGCGCTTCGAGCCGACGCCGTCGCGCGGTTCGATCCCCGAGTACACCCGTGAGCACTCCTCCGGCGGCGCGGCCACCCCGTCCGCCCAGCCCTCGGCCGGCCAGACCGCCCAGCCCTCCGCGGCGCCCAGCGCCCAGGAGAGCTGCCCGCCGCAGTCCAGGCGGCTCGGCGAGTGCGGCCCGGACAAGGCGGCGGGAGGAGCGCTCTCGGACGACGACGGCTTCCCCTGGGCGCGGCTGCTCCTGGTCGCCCTGGGCGTGCTCCTGGTCCTGGGCCTCCTGCTGCTGCCGCTCCTGTGGCGCACCCGCATCCGGGCCCGCCGGCTCGGCCCCCCGGGCGACGTCCTCGCCGTCTGGCGCGAGATCAACGACACCGCCTGGGACTACGGGATCGCCCCGGACGACTCCCGCACCCCGCGCAGGACCGCGGCGCGCATCGTCACCCTGGGCGAACTCCCCGCCGACGCGGCCGACGCCCTCCACCGCGTGGCCCGTGCGGTGGAGGAAACCCTCTACGCCCCCCGCCCCCGGATCGGCCCCGCCCTCTCCCCCGAGGCGGCCACCGTCCGCCGCGCCCTCCACACCGCGGCCTCCCGCCGCACCCGCCTCCGAGCGGTCCTGCTGCCGAGGTCGGGCGCACGGGTGGTCTGGGCGACGCGGGACTGGTGGACGCGGGTCGCGGACGCGTGGTCGCTGCGCGTGAGAACGCTGGTACGACGCCCGTCGTAGGCCGGCAGCGCCCCAGGCGGGGCGCACCCCGCGGACACCTGACCGTCGCAGCGCGGCGGCGCCCCAGGCGCGGGCACGCCGCCCCCGCCCCCGTTGTGGGCATTCGTTCCGCTGGGGCGGAACGGGTGGGCACAACGGAACGACGCCCCGTGCCGGGCCTAGGCTCCTCGCGCGTTGACGCCCGGCACGACGGCGACGCGGTCGTGGTGCGGGTCCAGGCACAAGGGGCGGAGGCGCCGCCAAGCGCGCCGTCCCGTGTGCCCACCCGTCCCGCCCTGCGGGACGATTGCCCACACGGGGGGTGGGCGGCGCAGTGGGCGTGGCGGCCCACAACGGAGGAGCAGCCCGCACGGGGACGGGGGCATCGGCCACAACATGAGTGGGCCCGCACCTT
>NZ_JBSGBF010000165.1:0-7977 GCF_053601115.1 Streptomyces sp. NPDC004788 | reverse complement strand
CTCCATGAAGCTCGCCGTGCGGCCCGGCGCCGTCGTGCACCCCGCTGCGCCGTGCGGTCGCCGCCCAGTCGCGCGGCACGCCGCTTGAGGCGAAGCCGAGCGCGTGGACGAGCAGCCGGCGGCCGCCGGGCAGCGGCACGACGGCGGGCCGCCGCGCCTCCTCGGCGTCCCGCCCGGCGCCCGCGGTGCGCAGCCCTGCGGCCGCCAGCGCGTCGAGGGTGTCGTCGAGGCCGCGCCGGCCGTAGTCGAGCGTGTGGTTGTTGGCGAGGACGACGACATCGGGCCGTACGACGCCGAGCGCGGCCAGGTTCTCCGGCGCCATCCGGTAGTGCACGGCCTTGCCGGGGAAGGGCACGCCGTGGCGGGTCACCGAGGTCTCCAGGTTGACCACCCGCGCGTCGGGCCGGGCCGCGTCGATCAGACCGAGCGCCTCGCCCCAGGGATAGCCGGGGGCCACCTGCCGGGGCACGGGCCCGGAGACGGCTTCGGCGAGGGTCACGTAGTCGCGGGCGTCCCGCACGTACCGCTCCGTGAGGGCGGGGTCGACGGGACGGGGAAGGATCTGGTCGATCCCCCGGCCGAGCATCACGTCGCCGCAGAGGAACAGTCCGGTCAGACCGCCGCCGCCCATACACCCAGGGTAGTCCGCGGGGCGCCGCCGCTCCGGTGCGGTCGTCCTGGACCTGAGCCGATCGGGCAGGAGGCGATCGGTCAGGACGCGATCGGGCAGGAGGCGATCGGTCAGGATTCGAGAAGCGCCGGTCGGCCCGCCGGACCTAGCGTGATCGTCATGACCTCACTCACGCACCTCACCCTCGAAGTCGCCGACCTGACGGCCGCCGAACGCTTCTACGCCGCCTCCGGCCTCGGTGCCCATGTGCGCCTGCGCCCCGCCACGGACGAGCCGTCGGACGGCTTCCGCGGCTTCGCGGTCTCCCTCACCGTCGACCGGCCGGCCGACGTCCGCGCCCTGGTCGACGCCGCCCTCGACGCCGGGGCGACCGCCCTGAAGCCCGCCGCCAAGTCCTTCTGGGGCTACGGCGGTGTCGTCCGGACGCCGGACGGGACGATCTGGAAGTTCGCCTCCTCGGAGAAGAAGGACACCGGCCCCGCGACCGGGCGGATCGACCGGGTCGTGCTCCTGCTCGGCGCTACGGACGTGGCCGCCACCAAGCAGTTCTACGTGGAGCAGGGCCTCACCGTGGCCAAGAGCTTCGGCCGCAAGTACGTCGAG
The DNA here is from genome assembly GCF_053601115.1 of Streptomyces sp. NPDC004788. Taxonomy (NCBI): domain Bacteria; kingdom Bacillati; phylum Actinomycetota; class Actinomycetes; order Kitasatosporales; family Streptomycetaceae; genus Streptomyces; species Streptomyces sp. NPDC004788. The sequence continues at coordinate 6,743 of NZ_JBSGBF010000165.1, read as the reverse complement.
TTCGCCGGCGCCGAGGGCGCCGTCACGCTCGCCCTGTACGGCCGCCGGGCGCTCGCCAAGGACGTCGCCGTCCCGGCCGACGGCACCGGGTCCCACCGGATCGCGCTGGGCGGCGACGGCGGATCGTTCACGGACCCGGACGGCTTCGTGTGGGAGCCCGCCACGGTCACGAGCGCACGTTGACGCACCGGCCGGGATCGCCTAGGTGACCTGGAAGTCGGCCATCATCGCCATGTCCTCGTGTTCGAGGTTGTGGCAGTGCAGCATGTACCGGCCCCGGTAGCCCGCGAAGCGGGCCAGGACCTCGACGACCTCGTACGGGCGGACGTCGACGGTGTCCTTCCAGCCGGCGTCGCTCGCCCTCGGGCGGCGGTCGCCGCGGGCGACGACCTGGAAGTGCGCCAGATGGACGTGGACGGGGTGGTGGAAGTCGCTGCTGAAACGCCAGCGCTCGACCGTGCCGAGGCGCGGGGTGGCCAGCACGCGCCCGGGGGCGTACGGCCGGCCGTTCACCGTCCAGAGCTGGTGGTCGTCGTCGGTGCGGGTGCGGCGGAAGTCGAAGGTGCGGACGGGTGTCGAGGCCGTGGGCACGAGACGCTCGAAGGCCGACAGACGCGCGGGGACGTGGCTGTCGTCCTTCGCGGTGCGGGCGACGCGGAAGCGCATGACCTGGCGCATGCGCCCGGCCGCCGTGGTGTTGACGAGGGTGACGCTGCTGCCGACGGGGTGGGCGGAGAAGTCGATGACGACGTCGGAGCGTTCGGCGGGCGCCAGGTCGAGGGTGGTGAGGCGCTGGGGCGCGGCCAGCAGCCCGCCGTCGCTGCCGATCCGGACGAACGGCGGGTGCCCGCCGGTCTCGGCGTCCAGGCGCAGCCGGTAGCGGCGGGCGTTGGCGGCGTTGAGCAGACGGAAGCGGTAGCGGGTGGCGGAGACCTCGAACTCCGGCCAGGGCGCGCCGTTGACGAGCTGGACGTCTCCGAGGACGCCGTCCATGTAGGCGTCCTCGACGCCGGGCGTCGTGGTCCCGGTGGGGTCGAGGGCGGGATAGCGGAAGGAACCGTCGGCCTCGAAGGCGCGGTCGCACAGCATGAGCGGGAGGTCGCGCTCGCCGCCGGGCAGCGGGAGCCGGTCCTCCTCGGCGTCGCGGACGAGGAAGAAGCCGGCGAGCCCGCGCCAGACCTGCGGGGCGCTGAAGTCCATGCGGTGGTCGTGGTACCAGAGCGTCGCGGCGCGCTGGGGCAGCGGGTAGTCGTAGGTGCGGTACGGCGTGCCGGCCGCCCCTCCGCCCATGCCGTCCATGCCGTCCATGCCGCCCATGGCCGTCGTGGGGTGCGCGGGGCGCCGGGGCTGTCCGGTCGCCTGCTCCGGCGGCACCAGGTCCGTCGGATAGCCGTCGGACTGCGGTGGGGTGATGCCGCCGTGCAGGTGCATGGCGGTGGGGACGGTCAGCCTGTTGCGTACGCGTACGGTGGTACGGCGGCCCGAGCGGGCGGCGAAGGTCGGGCCGGGGAAGGTCCCGTCGTACCCCCAGACCGTGGTCTTGAGGCCGGGAAGGATCTCGACCCGGCCCTCCCGCTGGTCCAACTCGTAGTGGTCCGCGCCGATCTCGCTGCGCACCGGGCGCGCCGTCCTGGGCACGGGCAGCGGGACGGTGAAGGGGGCGGGCAGGGGGACGGCGCTGGTCAGGAGACGTCCGGTGGTGGGGGCGGTGATCCGGGCGCAACCGGCCGCGCCCAGCGTGACGGCCGCTCCCGCCCCGGCGGCGAGACCCAGGAACGTCCGGCGGTTCGGCGCGGGCCCGACTGCGGGCGGAGACGGGCTCATGCGATCGCTCCTGCCTCGGACGTCTCGGCGCCGGCGGTCCGGTGGGCGAAGGCCCAGCAGGTCAGGGCCGTCGCGCAGCCGAACACGGCCATGCCGAGCGGCAGATGGGCGGCCAGCAGGCGGGCCTCGCCGAGTGCCTGCTGGGCGCCGACCAGGGCGATCAGGAGGACGGCGGCCGCCGCCGGCCAGACGGGTCCGGGCAGGAGGCGCCGGGTCAGGACCCCGGCGAGGGCCTGGAGCACCGCGAGGGCCTGGAGCAGCTCGGCGTTGGCCGCGTGCCAGGCGAGCAGGTCGACGTCTCCGGTGACGAACAGGCCGGCCAGGGCGGCCTGCAGGAGCGTGTCGAGGAGGACGAGCGCGGCGCAGGCCCGCAGCAGGTGCAGCGGCCAATGGCGGCGGCGGAGCGGAGTGGTCGTCATGCGCGGGCTCCTGCGCGCGCCCGCTCGGCGAGGGTGTCCTCGTACTCCTGGAAGCCGTCCCGGACGCCGAGGAAGACCTCGCCGAACTCCAGGTATCCCTCGCTGATCAGCGGGGTGTCGCGCAGCGCCTCGACGAGGAAGTAGTAGGCGCGCAGGTCCTCGGTCTCCAGGACGGCGAAGTCGCTGAACCGGCCCTGGAACGCCTCGGCGTCGAAGAAGCGGGCCGTGACGCGGTCCGCGTGGGCGGCGAGGACCGGCTCGACGTGCGCGGCGCGCAGGGCGTTCCGCTCGGGGCGGGACAGGGCCAGCCAGCGCGGAGTGACGGTGTAGGTCAGCACGATGCCGTAAGTCATGGGATCCCCCTCGGGCCGCCGGATCGGCGGCGATAGCTAACACCGTTTACTTTCGGGAGGGAGCTAAAGTGATACGTGTTAACTTTGTCAAGTGACCCCATCGGACTCCCCCGCCGACACCCCGGCCCCCGGCCCGGCTCCCGCCCCCGCCCCCGACCCGGCCCCCGCACCCGCACCACCCCCGGCCCCCACCCGGCGCCACCGCGTCCGCGAGCAGGCGCTCGACGAGATCCTGCGCACCGCCCGGCGTCTGCTCGTCGAACAGGGCCAGACCGCCGTCACGCTGCGCGCCATCGCCCGCGAGATGGGCATGACGGCACCCGGCCTGTACCGCTACTACGCCAACCACCAGGACCTGATCCAGGCCCTGGCCTCGCATCTCTACGACGAACTGGCCGGCGCCCTGGCCGCCGCGCGCGACCGGCAGCCCGAGGAAGACCCCGGGCGGCGGCTGCGCGCGGTCTGCGCGGAGCTGCGCCGCTGGGCCCTGGCGCATCCCCGGGAGTTCGGCCTGCTGTTCGCCAAACCGCTCACGGAGGCCGACACGGACCCCGGGCACCCCGCGCACGACCCCGGCTGGCGCTTCGGCGGCGTGATCCTGCGGCTGATGGTGGAGCTCTGGCACCGCGGCGGCATCCGGCCGCCCGCCGACCTCGACCCCGGGTGGCTCGTCCAGTTGGAGGAGGTGCGCGAACACCTGGAGGGCGAGGACGTCCCGCCGGCGGTCCTGTACGTCTTCGTCGCCTGCTGGGCCCGGCTCTTCGGCACGGTCGCGGTCGAGGCGTTCGGACACCTCGACTTCGCCCTCACCGACCCCGAGCCACTCTTCCGGCACACCGTCGACGACATCCTGTCGGCCCTCGGCGACGGCCCCCGCTGAGCCGGCTCCCCACTGAGCCGGCGCCCGCGCCGCGCGGGGCCCGTCCGATCCCGATCCGCCGAACCGCCTATCGGCCCGCCCGTGCCGCGCGGCGGATGGTGGCGTCCACCAGGGCGAGCGCGTCCTCCGCGGTCCGGCCCGGAGCGCGGTTCCAGGGGCCGATGAGGTCGTACCAGCCGCGGGAGCGGAGCTCTTCGAGCATCCAGGCACCGGCCTCGTTGAGGGTGGCGGCGCTGCCGTGGCCGAGGCGGTGGGCGGTCAGCATGGCGCCGCAGACGCAGCGGGCGCCGCGGACGTCGCGGAGCTTGTACGGGGTGTTCTGCCAGCCCCATTCGGCGAGGACGCGCCGGGCGTGGCCGAGATGGACCGAGGGGAGCACGTCGGGGCTGCCGATACGGCGCCACATGTGCAGCCGGTCGGGCAGCATGGCGCCGAGCCGGCCCGGGAGCGGCCGTTCGGCGGGCGCCGGCGCGGGGCGGGGGTCGAGGGCGGCCAGGGCGTCGGCGACGAGGTGGTCGACGGGGACCGAGAGCAGCCGCCGCCAGTCGGGGGCGACGGGTTCGTCCCGTACCGGCTCCGGCAGCTCTGCCCAGCGGGCCGTCATCTCCTGCCAGGCCGCCGTCTCCAGGAAGGCTGCGGCCTCGCGATCGAGGTCCTCGACGGTGGCGACGGGTGTGACGGGGGTGACGGTGGTGCTCGGCATGCGGGCGACTCCACGAGTGATTCATACCGACTTTGTCCTGATATCGGTAAGAATGTCGGCTTCACCACACTCGGACTTGAGCCCTGCGAAGGAGCACGCCCATGAGGATCGCCGTACTCGGCACCGGCGAGGTCGGCCGGCGGCTCGGCGGCAAGCTGGTCGAACTCGGCCATGAGGTGACGCTCGGCTCGCGCTCCCCGGACCATCCGGGCGCGACGGAGTGGGCGGCGCGGTACCGGGCCGCCCACGGTACGTTCGCGGCGGCCGCGGGCGGCGCGGAGCTGGTGGTGAACGCGACCGGCGGCCTGGTCTCGCTGGCCGCGCTCGAGTCGGCGGGCGCGGAGAACCTGGCGGGCAAGGTGCTCGTCGACGTGTCGAACGCGCTGGACTTCTCGCACGGGACGCCGCCCCGGGTGGTCACCCCGGACGGCGGCAGCGTGGCCGAGCAGATCCAGCGGACCTTCCCCGCCGCCCGGGTGGTGAAGACGCTCAACACCATGACCAACACGGTGATGACGGACCCGGCCCGGGTGCCGGGCGAGCACGTCGTCTTCGTCTGCGGCGACGACCCGGCGGCCCGGGCCGTGGTCACGGACCTGCTGCGGTCCTTCGGCTGGCCGGACGGCCGGATCCTCGACCTCGGCGACCTGACGGCGGCCCGCGGCACCGAGCTGGTGCTGCCGCTGTGGCTGCGGCTGTACGGCACGTTCGGCACCGCGGAGTTCAACTTCGCGGTGCCGAGGGCGCCGGGGACGTGATCGGGCGATCAGACGATCAGACGGTCAGGCGATCAGGAGCCGAGTACGCCACCGAGCTCGCCCGACGCGCCCGTCAGGTGCTCGGGGGTGAGGAGCTCGGCGAGCCGCTCGGGCGGGAGCAGGCCCTTCTCCAGGGTGAGTTCGGCGACCGAGCGGCCGGTGGCGAGGGCCTCCTGGGCGATGGCGGTGGCCGCCGTGTAGCCGAGGTGGGGGTTGAGGGCCGTGGCGAGGCCGATGGAGTTCTCGACGCTCGCGCGCAGGGCGTCGACGTTGGCGGTGATGCCGGTGACACAGCGCTCGGCGAGGGTGAGACAGGCCGCCTTCAGGGAGGTCAGGCTCTTCGACAGGGCGTGGAAGATGACCGGCTCGAAGGCGTTGAGCTGGAGCTGGCCGCCCTCGGCCGCCATGGTGATGGTCATGTCGTTGCCGATGACCTCGAAGGCGACCTGGTTGACGACCTCGGGGATGACCGGGTTGACCTTGCCGGGCATGATGCTCGAACCGGCCTGCACGGGCGGCAGATTGATCTCGCCGAGGCCGGCGCGCGGGCCGGAGGAGAGCAGCCGGAGGTCGTTGCAGGTCTTCGAGAGCTTCACGGCGATCCGCTTGAGGACGCCGGAGAGCTGGACGAAGGCGCCGCAGTCCTGGGTGGCCTCGACCAGGTTGGCGGAGGTGACCAGGGGCAGGCCGGTGATGCCGGCGAGGTGGCGGCGGGCGGTCTCGGCGTAGCCGGGGGCGGCGTTGAGGCCGGTGCCGATGGCGGTGGCGCCGAGGTTGATCTCGTGGATCAGCTCGATCGCCTCGGCGAGGCGGCCGCGGTCCTCCTCCAGCATCACGGCGTACGTGGAGAACTCCTGGCCCAGCGTCATGGGCACGGCGTCCTGGAGCTGGGTGCGGCCCATCTTGACCACGCCGCCGAACTCGACGGCCTTCTCGGCGAAGGCGTCCTGGAGGACGGCCATCGCGCGCAGCAGTTCGCGGGCCGCGCCGATGGCGGCGATGCGGATGGCGGTCGGGTAGACGTCGTTCGTCGACTGGCCGAGGTTGACGTCCTCGTTGGGGTGCAGGTGCGGGTAGTCGCCCTTGGCGTGGCCGAGGAGTTCGAGGGCCCGGTTGGCGACGACCTCGTTGGCGTTCATGTTGGTGGAGGTGCCCGCGCCGCCCTGGACGACGTCGACGACGAACTGCTCGTGCAGCGCGCCGCCCCGGATCTCCCGGCAGGCGGCGACGATGACGTCCGCCTTGGCGGCGGGCAGCAGACCGAGCTCCTCGTTGGCGAGGGCGGCGGCCTCCTTCACGGCGGCGAGCGCGTCGATGAGCAGCGGGTAGACGGAGATCGGGGTGCCGGTGATGGCGAAGTTCTCCGTGGCGCGCAGGGTGTGCACCCCCCAGTACGCCTCGGCGGGGACGTCCCGGTCGCCGAGCAGGTCGTGCTCGCGGCGGACGGGCTGCTCGGGGGCGGTGTTCTGCTGTGCGGGGATCACGGTGATGGGCACCTTACGCGTGGGAGGGGGCGGCGTGGTGGGGGGCGGGGTGGGAGGTCGGGGTGATGCGAGGGGCGGCGCGCCACGGAGACAGGCGCGCCACGGGATCGGGCGGGCCGGCCGGTCTGGCGCGCCGCGCCGTCAGGCGCGCGGCGGGAGCGGGCTGGTCGGCCCGGATGGCCTGCCGCGCGGAAAGGCGTGCAGCGGGAGCGGGCGTCTGCCCGGCGGGCGTACCCGGGCCGCCGGCCGGTGGGCGCGGCTGGCCGGGGCCCGAGGCGGTGCCCGGCCAGTGGGCGGCGGTGAGCGCCCGGCGGTTGGCCGG
>NZ_JBSGBF010000164.1:0-8163 GCF_053601115.1 Streptomyces sp. NPDC004788 | reverse complement strand
CGAAGGGCCCGAACTCCGGCCCGAAGAGCAGAGCACTGTGCGGCGGCCGCTCGTCGGTAGGTATCCGTTCTCACGTACGCGTGACTGAGCGACCTCAGACGGCGGTGCGCCCACCGGTCACGAGACGCGGCAGGAAGCGGAAGCCGATGCCACCGGCGATCATGGTGGCCGCCCCGATGATCAGGAACGAGGTCTCGGCGGCACCGGTCTCGGCCAGCTCCTCCTTGGCCTTGCCCTGCTCGACGGGCTGCGAACCGGCGTTGTTGGTGCCGTTCTGGTTGCCGCCGTTGTCGACGCACTCGGCGCCGTCGAGGTCGACGGTGCAGGTGCCGGGACCGGCGCCGTTGTCGTCGCCACCGTCACCGTTGTCGTCGCCGCCACCCGGCTTGCCGGGCTTCGACGGCTTGCCCGGGTGCGTCGGCTCGCCGGTCGGCGGCGTCGTCGGCTCGCCGGTCGGCGGAGTGGTGGGCTCCGTCGTCGGCGGCGTCGTCGGCTCGGTCGTCGGCGGGGTCGTCGGCTCCGTGGTCGGCGGAGTGGTGGGCTCCGTCGTCGGCGGCGTCGTCGGCTCGGTCGTCGGCGGAGTGGTGGGCTCCGTCGTCGGCGGCGTCGTCGGCTCGGTCGTCGGCGGAGTCGTCGGGCAGAGCGTCGGGTCGATCTCGCAGTCGCCCGGCCCCCCGCCACCGACCTCGGTGCCGAGGTTGATGCTGACGCCAACGGCCTGCGCGGCGCCGGCCGCCGTCAGGGACGCGCCGGCGGCGATCACAGCGCCGGCCGCAATGCGCGCAACGCGGATCCGCGTCTTCTTCGTCATCTGGCTGCTACCCCCAGTAGCTCATGTCGTCTGTAGAGCAGCGGCCCGGGGCCGGGGCACGGGGGGCGATCACCGTTGTTCACTGGACCTGCCCCCGACCGCACACGCCCCAGGAACACGCATGCCGCGTGCCACCCTTCCGAGTTTCCAAGAGCACGTCAAGGTCGTTGCGCGCGCAATGACCGAAAGATCCACTTCTGCCCGCCATGCGGGGATGCAACTGTGACGTAAACCCGGAACTCCCGCCACCGCCACGCCAGTTCCCATGTCGACAAAGCGTCAGGATCGCCACTCCACCGCTTGCGCCCGCGAATCCGGCGACCAGCGCGCAAGGCGCTCAAAGCGCCGGGCCCCGCTCACCAGCGGTGAGCGGGGCCCGGCGTACGCCTTGAGAAAGAGGGCTGCGGACTACGCCGTCTGCTCCTGCTGCTTGCGCCAGCGGATGCCCGCCTCCAGGAAGCCGTCGATCTCGCCGTCCAGGACGGACTGCGGGTTGCCGACCTCGAACTCCGTGCGGAGGTCCTTGACCATCTGGTACGGGTGGAGGACGTACGAACGCATCTGGTTGCCCCAGGAGCTGCCGCCGTCGCCCTTGAGCGCGTCCATCTTGGCGCGCTCCTCCTGGCGCTGGCGCTCCAGGAGCTTGGCCTGGAGGACGTTCATGGCGCTCGCCTTGTTCTGGATCTGGGAGCGCTCGTTCTGGCAGGAGACCACGATGCCGGTCGGGATGTGCGTGATGCGCACCGCCGAGTCGGTCGTGTTGACGCCCTGGCCGCCGGGGCCGGAGGCGCGGTAGACGTCGACGCGGAGGTCCGAGTCGTCGATCTCGACGTGGTCGGACGACTCGACGACCGGGAGGATCTCGACGCCGGCGAAGGAGGTCTGGCGGCGGCCCTGGTTGTCGAAGGGCGAGATGCGGACCAGGCGGTGGGTGCCCTGCTCGACGGAGAGGGTGCCGTAGGCGTACGGGGCCTTGACGACGAAGGTGGTCGACTTGATGCCGGCCTCTTCCGCGTACGAGGTCTCGTAGATCTCCGTGGAGTAGCCGTGGCGCTCGGCCCAGCGCAGGTACATGCGCTGCAGGCGCTCCGCGAAGTCGGAGGCGTCGACGCCGCCGGCCTCGGCGCGAATGTTGACGAGGGCCTCGCGCTCGTCGTACTCGCCGGACAGGAGGGTGCGGACCTCCATCTCGTCGAGCGCCTTGCGGACGGCCACGAGCTCGGTCTCGGCCTCGGCCCGGGTGTCCGGGTCGTCCATCTCCTCGGCCAGCTCGAACAGCACCGCGAGGTCGTCGATGCGGCCGCGCAGCGCCTCGGCCTTGCGGACCTCGGCCTGCAGGTGCGAAAGCCTGCTCGTGATCTTCTGCGCCGCCTCCGGGTCGTCCCAGAGGGACGGGGCCGCGGCCTGCTCTTCGAGCACGGCGATGTCTGCCCTCAACTTGTCGAGGTCCAGGACGGCCTCGATCGACCCCATGGTCGAGGAGAGGGACTTCAGCTCTTCGGATACATCGACGACTGCCACGCGTCCAGCGTAACGGCTTCCCGCGATTACCAGGTCCCCGCACTCACGGCTGGGTGGTGGACTGCTTCGTGTCCTGCGCCGGCGGCGCGTCCTCGCCGCCCCCGACCGCCAGGTAGCCGCCCGCTCCCAGGGCGCCCGCGAGGACGACCGCGGCGACGGTCAAGGTGATCCGGCGCTTGCGGACCGCGTCCGCCTTGTGCCGGGCCGAGCCGGGCCGCCGGGCGCTCGCGGAGCGCGGGGCGCGGGCGGTGCCGAGGGGGCCGCCGGAGAGCTCGTCGGGGCCGGGGACCCGCATGGAGGTGTGGGTGTCGCGGTTGGAGTCGGTGGAGGCGCCCGGGACGAGCGGCACGGCGGCGCGGCGCGGGGCGTTCTCGCCGGAGCCCGCGCCCGCCGCGCCCGCTCCGGTCGCGTACGGGTCCTCCTCGTACGAGGGTTCCGCGGCCGGGTCCGCGTCCGGCTCGTCCACGTCGAGCGGCGGGATGCCCTTGAGCGTGGGCAGCACGTCCCGCAGCCGGGTCGCCAGCTCGGAGGCGCGCAGCCGGGAGGCCGGGGCCTTGGCCAGGCACTGGACGATCAGCTGCCACAGCTCCTCGGGGATGCCGGGCAGCGGGACGACCGTCTCGGTGACGTGGCGGCGCAGTACGGCGCCGGGGTGGCCGCCGCCGAACGGGGTGAAGCCGGCGAGCAGCTCGTACAGGACGGTCGCGAGGGCGTAGATGTCGACGGCGGCGCGCGGCGGCAGGCCCTCGACGATCTCGGGGGCGACGTAGTCGGGGGTGCCGATGATCCGGGTGGCCTTGGTGCGGCCGGGGGTGTCGATCAGCTTGGCGACGCCGAAGTCGGTGAGGAGGGCGGGGTGGGCGCCGCCGGGGCCGAGCGGGCCCTCCATGTCGAGCAGGATGTTCTCCGGCTTGATGTCCCGGTGCACGACCCCGGCCTTGTGCGCGGCGGCGAGGCCGTCGGCGACGTCGGCGATGATCGCGACGGCCGCCTCGGGGGCGAGCCGGCGTTCGCGGTCGAGGCGGGTGCGCAGGTCGGTGCCGCGGACCAGGTCCATGACGAGCGCGAGGTCGTTGCCGTCGACGACGAGGTCGCGGACGGAGACGACGTGCGGGTGGTCGAGCCCGAGCAGGGCGGTGCGCTCCTGCACGAAGCGGCCGACGAGCTCCTGGTCGGCGGCGAGGTCCTCGCGCAGCAGCTTGATGGCGACGGGGCCCTCGGGGCCCTCGCCGAGCCACACCGTGCCGGCGCTGCCGCGCCCGAGGATCTGGTGGGCCGTGTAGCGGCTGCCGATATTCCGTGCCAAGACTGCTCCCTCAGCGGCTGCGGTTCGCGTCAAAAGTTACGCGTCCGAACGTGCCCACCGGCACTTCCGAGGGGAAATCACCCCTCGGAAGTCGACAAAGCGACAGGATTACCGGTCCGAACGCGGTCCTCGTCGGCTCTTACCGCCGGTTACTGGCCCGTGCCGCCGCCGCCCGTCGCGCTCTTCGCGCTGTCCACGAGCGAGGTGAACCAGTCGTACAGCGACGAGATCCCGTCGCCGATCGCCTGCCAGTAGCCCTTGCCCTGGGCGACCCAGTCCTGGAGCGGCGTCAGCTCCCAGATCAGCCAGCCCGCGATCACGAAGAGCACGATCGTGAACAGGCAGCCCTTGAGGCAGCCCAGGCCCGGGATGTGCATCGGGTTGGCGCTGCGCTGCCGCGGCGGGCGCGGCTCGCGCGGCGCCGGGGCGGGCGCGGGCGCCTGGGGCGGCGGCTGCGGCGGCTGGTACTGCTGCTGCGGCGGCTGGGGGGCGTACTGCCGGGGCTGCTGCGGCTGCGGCGGCTGCTGGGCGTACGGCTGGGGATGCTGCGGCCGCTGCTGGTACGGCTGCGGCGGGCCCTGCTGGTACTGCTGCGGCTGCGGCGGGTACGGGCTCTGCGGCGGCTGGGGCTGCGGGCGGCGCTGGGGGCGGCGGCGCAGCGGGTCCTCGTCCGGGTCCAGGTACTGGACCTGCGTCTGCTCGTTGCGGTCGCGGACCTGGCGCAGCTGGGTCTGCCAGGGGTGCGGCTGCTCGCCCGGCGGATCCTGCGGTGCGGGCGGTACGGGAGGCATGACCGCGGTCGGGTCGGCGGCGCCGGGCGGGCCGCCCGCCGGGCCGCTCGTCGGCATGACGCTGGTGGCGGCCGCCGGGTCGTACTGCGGGGGCGGCGGGAACCCCGCCGGGGCCGCGGAACCGCTCGGCAGCACCTGGGTGGCACCGGCCGGGTCGACGTCGGTGGCGCCCGCCGTGCCCGGGACCGGCGCCGGTGCCGGGTCGGGCGCGAGCAGCGCGCCGACGCCGTCGGCGGCCTCGATCTGGGCGGGGGTGGCGTGCACGCCGATGCCGGCGGCGACCGTGCGCAGACCGCGGGCGAGGTTCTGGGCGCTGGGCCGCTCGTCCGGGTTCTTGCGCAGGCAGCGCTCTATCACCGTCCACAGCGGGCCGGGCACGGTCGAGGGCCGCTGCGGCTCCTCGCTCAGGTGGCGGTGCAGGACCTCCAGGGCCGTGGCGCCGGCGAACGGCGGGCGGCCGGTGACGAGCTCGTAGAGGAGGATGCCCGCGCCGTAGATGTCGACGGCGGAGGTCTGCGGCCGGCCCTCGGCGGACTCGGGCGCGACGTACGCCGGCGTGCCGACGAACTCGTGGGTGCGGGTCAGGCCCGGGGAGTCGGCGAGGCGCGCGATGCCGAAGTCGGTGAGCATCGGGTGCATCGCGCCGGCCTGCTCGGCGAGCAGCACGTTCGCGGGCTTGAGGTCGCGGTGGACGACGCCGTCGGCGTGGCTGGCGGCGAGCGCGTCGGCGATCTGCGCGGTGAGCAGCGCGGCGGCGACCGGGGTGAGCGGACCGTTCTCGCGGATGTAGCGGTGCAGGTCGGGGCCCTCGACGAGGTCCATGACCAGGGCGAGGACATCGCCCTCCACGACCAGGTCGCGGGTGCGCACGATGTTGGGGTGGGTGAGCCGGAGCAGCACGGACCGCTCGCGCAGGAAGCGCATCACGATGTCCGCGTCGTTCGCCAGCTCCTCCTTGAGGACCTTGATCGCGACGGTCTCGCCGGGCTCGCCCGGGACCGCGGCCTCCGCGCCGGCCGTCTCGCGCTGGCGGGCTCGCCAGACGGTGCCCGTGGCGCCGCGGCCGAGCGGCTCCTCGAGCAGGTACTTGCTGCCGATAGGCCGCACGTCACGCGCTCCCTGCTGATCGTGGTCCTGGATCCCGGGACCGGGGGTCCGAGGGTGTCCGAGGTGTTGTGTGGAGGGTTCCCGGGGTTCCCGTGTGTTCTGTGACCCGTCCGGGTGTCCGACCCACTTTAGTGCCGCCGAACGAGTCATCGACTGTCCCCGGGACGGCCGATTCCGAGCGTCTGCGCGTCCGGTGCGAACCCCGTACGGATCCGGAACCTGTCCGTTCACAAGACGCCCGGCGGCGGACGAAGGTTGCCGGAAGCGATACGAGACGTACGCAACCAGGCGAATTCCCGTCCGCGACACGGCCACGGACGACCGAACAAGATCACTTCTGGACGACCCGGCGGCGGGTTGTCAGTGGCAGGTGCGAGGATGCACCCAGCACGTCGTGTGCGGGTCGGGAGCCCCGCACCCGTGCCGACCTGTACCGGACGACGCGTCCGTGCCGGGTAGGGGGAGCGAGTGGGCGATTCCCCTGCCGGGCGCGCCGCGCAGAAGGGACCGCTGACGGCGATGCAGATCCGGCTGACCGTCCTCGCGCCGCACGCCGGCCATGCCGCCGGCCACGGTGCCGGACGCGCCTGCGACGTGCTCGTCACCGCCCCCGCGGGGACCGAGCTGGCCGCCGTGGCCTCCTCGCTCGCGACCGCCGTCGCCGGCCCGGACGCCTCCTCCTCCGCGAGCATCGTGCTGTACGCGGGCGGCCGGCGCCTCGACACCCGGCGCTGTCTGCTCGGCGAGCCGCCGCTGGTCGACGGGGCCGTGCTCTCCCTCCAGGTGCCGGGGCCCGACGACCGCGTCGGCGAGGGCGCCCCGGCCCGGCTGCACGTCGTGGCGGGCCCGGACGCCGGCGGCGTCCATCTGCTGCACGGCGGAGCGATCAGAATCGGCCGTTCTGTGGACGCGGACGTTCCGCTGGACGACCCGGACGTCTCCCGCTCGCACTGCACGGTGACCGTCGGCGACGACGGCCGCGTCACCGTCACCGACCAGGGCTCCACGAACGGCACCACCCTCGACGGCGCGCCCGTCGGCCCGCGTCCCGTCCGCTTCCCGCCCGGCGCCGTGCTGCGCGTCGGCGAGTCCGCGCTGCGCCTGACGACGGGCCCCGGCGCGAACTCCCACGACGGCGACACCCTTGCCACCGCCTCGGACGGCGAGGGCCATCTGCGGGTGAGCCTCGCCGCGAGCGGTGCCACGCACAGCGCGATGGACGGCCGTACGGATCCGGGCGCGGCCCCCGGCGCCTACGCGCCGCCGTACGAGCCGGGCGCCAGGGCCGAGGAGCCGACCTTCGGCGGAAACGGCCTGCGGAACGCCGGCCGGCACCCCGAGGGCCCCGAGGGTCCCGAGGGGCACGCGCGCGCGGCGGAGCCGGCCGCGGGGCCGCAGGGCGAGCTCGAGTCGCACAGCCGGACCCGGCAGACCCGCAAGCGCGGCCTCGGCGCCTGGGCCCGCCGGCTCGCGGGCGGCCGTGAGGAGCCGGAGGCGGCGGAGTACGGCGTGGAGCCCGTGCCCGCCTTCGCCGCGACCGCGCCCGGCCCCGGCCCGTCCCCGGACAACTGGCCGGACCCGGCCGCCGTGCTGCTCACCGCGCTCGGCCCCGGCCCGCGGCTGTGGGAGCGGGGCCCGGACCATCCGGAGGCCCTCGTGGTCCGGCTCGGCACGACCGACCGGGCCGAGCTGTCCGGCGTGCCCGTCACCGTCGGGCTGCGCGAGGCCGGTTCGCTGGGCCTGGCCGGGCCCGCGCCACGGCTCGCCGGGCTCGCCCGCTCCGTGGTGGCCCAGCTCGCCGCCCTGCACTCCCCCGGCGACCTGGAGATCGTGCTGGTCAGCGCCGACCGGAACCGCCCCCTGGAGGAGCGGCGCCGCGCCTGGGCCTGGCTCGGCTGGCTGCCGCACGTGCGGCCCGCGCACGGCCAGGACTGCCGGCTGCTCCTCGCGTACGACCGCGACCAGGCCCACGCCCGCTTCACCGAACTCACCCGCCGCCTCGACGACGGCCCGCTCGGCCCCGGCTGGCCCAGCGCCGACCGGGCGCAGGTCGCCGAGGCCGCCGCGCGGCACGACGGGCCCGTGACGGTCGTGGTCGTCGACGGCGACCCGGGCTCCTCGGCACTGCGCGAGACGGCGGCGCGGCTCGCCGGAGCGGGCGCCGCCGCCGGCATCCACCTGATCTGTCTGGCCGAGGCGCCCGCCGCCTCCCCGGTCTCCCCGGTCGCGGCGACGTACGAGACGGCGTGCGCGGCCTCGCTCGCCTTCCGCGAGTGCGGGGCGGCCGCCCTGCTCAGCGGTGACGTGGCGACCGCGCTGCGACTGCTCCGCACGTCCGGCGGCCGGGTCGCCGGGCACGGCACGGTCGGCATGCTCGACGCGGTGTCCGTGGCCTGGGCGGAGCGCTTCGGCCGCGCCCTCGCCCCGCTGCGTACGGAGCCGGCCGGCGGTGCCGGCGCGGGCGCCGGGTCCGGGCGGACCGCGGCCGCCGCGCTGCCGCCGTCGTCCCGGCTCCTCGACGAGCTGGGCCTGGCCCGGGCCACGCCCGCCTCGCTGATGGCCCGCTGGGCCTCGGCCGGCGAGGGCACGGCGGTCCTCGGCGCGGGCCCGCACGGCCCGGTCGCCGT
>NZ_JBSGBF010000163.1:0-8584 GCF_053601115.1 Streptomyces sp. NPDC004788 | reverse complement strand
CGGATGGGTGACGAGCCTGTTCGTGGAGCAATGAGACTACCGGTAGATCCGGCAGCTCTCACATATCTTGCAGATCTGACAGACGGGCCCGTCTGCTCCGTACCCGTACGGAGCAGACGGGCCTTTCCCGTTCCCTCGGCCCGTTCCCTCGGCCCCCGTTCCCTCGGCCCGTTCCCTCGGCCCCCGTTCCCTCGGCGTGATCCATTTGGGCGCCGGGGCGCGCGCCGTTAGACTGTCGTGGTTGCTCGGCGAGGGAGGCCGGACCGCGTACGGCGTACGCATGGTCCCGGCGGTCCGTTATCGACGCGCTCTTCGTAGCAGGCCCACGCCAGTCGGGCCGGGTGACAGTCGCATCCGTCACCGCACACACGAGGAGTGCACATGTCCGAGGTGAAGCTCACCGCGTCCGTCCGCACCGAGTTCGGCAAGGGCGCCGCCCGCCAGCTCCGTCGCGCCGCCCAGGTTCCCGCCGTCCTTTACGGCCACGGCTCGGACCCGATCCACCTGGCCCTGCCGACCCACGACACGGGCATGGCGCTGCGTACCCCGAACGTCCTGCTGTCCCTGGACATCGAGGGCAAGGGCAACGAGCTCGCCATCCCGAAGGCCGTCCAGCGCGACCCGCTGAAGGGCTTCCTGGAGCACGTCGACCTGCTCCTGGTCAAGCGTGGCGAGAAGGTCACCGTCGAGGTTCCGGTCGTCGCCGAGGGCGAGCTGGCCGCCGGTGGCAACCTGCTCGAGCACGTCCTGAACACCGTCTCGGTCGAGGCCGAGGCCACCCACCTGCCCGAGGCCGTCACGGTCTCCGTCGAGGGCCTGCAGGCCGGTGCCTCCGTCCTGGCGCAGGACCTGGCGCTGCCGAAGGGCGTCACCCTGGTGACCGAGGGCGACGCCGTCGTCCTGCAGGTCCTGGCCGCGCAGGCCGAGGAGCCGGCCGCCGAGACCGAGGCCGCCGAGGGCGCCGAGGCCTGAGCCGTAGGCTCTGCCTGACGCAGACGGGGTGACGGGCCACGGCCTGTCACCCCGTCTCTGTCTGTCCACGCACGTACGTACGTACGCAACGCGTACGCATTCACTACGCATTCACGAGGAGACGAGACGCGGATGACGGACGACGCGAACGCGCCCTGGCTGATCGTCGGCCTCGGCAACCCGGGCCCGGAGTACGCGGGCAACCGGCACAACGTGGGCTTCATGGTGGTGGACCTGCTGGCCGAGCGGATCGGCGGCAAGTTCAAGCGGGCGCAGAAGGCGCAGGCGCAGGTGGTGGAGGGCCGGATCGGACCGCCCGGGCCGGCGAACCGGCGGGTGGTGCTGGCCAAGCCGATGTCGTACATGAACCTCTCGGGCGGTCCGGTGACGGCGCTGCGTGACTTCTACAAGGTGCCGACGGCGCACGTCGTGGCGATCCACGACGAGCTGGACATCGACTACGGGGTGCTGCGTCTGAAGATCGGCGGCGGCGACAACGGCCACAACGGGCTGAAGTCGATGACGAAGGCGATGGGTGCGGAGTACCACCGGCTGCGGTTCGGGATCGGCCGGCCGCCGGGCCGGATGCAGGTGGCGGACTTCGTCCTGAAGGACTTCTCGTCGACCGAGCGCAAGGAGCTGGACTACTTCGTGGACCGGGCGGCGGACGCGGTGGAGTGCCTGGTGCGGGAGGGCCTGGAGCGGGCGCAGTCCGCGTACAACTCCTGATCCGATCCCGATCTCGCTCCCGATCCCGATCTCGCTCCTGATCCCGCTCCTGGTCCCGTCCGGGCGGGGCACGGCCGGAACCTCCCCGACAGATGCCGCATCTTCCTGACCGTAAGGGGCGGAGAGCCTCATGGGGGGGTGGGTTTCGATGGCACGGAGGACGGTCGCGGCCGTGGTCCTGGGCCTGGCGCTGCTGACGGGGGCGGTCGCCTGCGACGGTGGCCGGGAGGACGCGGCGAACTGCGGGACGGCGGACCTGCGCTGGAAGGCGACCCGTACGTCCGGCAACGGGCGGGACGCGCCGGCGGCCGTGCTCAGCGCCACGAACAAGGGCGCGCGCCGCTGCGCCCTCGACGGCTATCCGGAGCTCGACGCCCACGTCGGAAAGGCGCAGGGCACGACGGCGAAGCCGGAGCCGGGGAAGGGCGCGCCGGACCGGGTGGTTCTGGAGCCGGGCCGTACGGCCGACTTCGCGCTCTTCTACGACCCGTACCCCCGCAAGGGGTACTGCTTCATGGACGGCTTCCTCGACCCGTCGCTGTACGTGATTCCGCCCCGTCCCGCGCGGGGTGACTACGGCACCCCGACGGAGCTGACCGACGCGAAGGGCCGTCAGCTGCCGGCCCAGATCTGCGGGGACGACGTCCTGATCGGCCCGGCGCGGCTGCGGTAGGCGTCGCCCTGGCGCGTTTGCGGTACGACTGTACGATCGCGGGTCATGACGCATGTCCGTAACGCCGCCGTGGCCCTCGTCGTCCTGTTCCTCGTCGTCGCGGGGGCGTGGTCGTCGTGGAACACGGCACAGCACGTCCTGCTGTCCCAGGGCCGCGAGCACGGCACGCTGACGGTGACCGGCTGCAACGAGCAGACGTGCAGTGGGCGTTACGTACCGGACGATCCGGCCGCGTCGAAGCACCGTGCGCTGTCCATCGCGCATTCGGTAGCGGCGGAGAAGGGCGAGACGCTGGCGGTGGTGGTGAAGCCGGGCACGGACGAGGCGGTCCGTGCGGGCTGGGGCGGCGGGCTGCACGCGTGGCTGCCGCTGGGCGGGGCGCTGCTGCTGGCTGCGCCGCTGGTCGGGGGCGGGATGCGGATGGTGCGGACGGCGTGGTGGTTCGCGGGGGTGGGGGCGGCGGTGTTGCTGGCGGCGTTCTTCGCGCTCTGACGTCGCGCTCCTTCGCCGCGCTCTGACGTCGCGCTGCTTCGCCGCGCTGCTTCTTCGCTCCTGACGTCGCAGTCCGGTTGTTTTCGGACACGGTGGCCCGATCCCACCGAATCGTTATCACCCCTTGGGTTAAAGGGGACTTAAGGCGGTGGATAGGCTGCCCCCGCCACCTCCCACGGCATCCCTCTCATCTCTCAGATGGACAGCAGCCATATGCGACGTACCCTCATATCCGCCGCCACGGTCGTCAGCACCGTCACCGCGGCCTCCCTTCTGCTCGCCCCGGTCGCCTCTGCCAACGGCAAGCCGAACCGGAACGGCGACAACGGCACCGTGAAGATCCACGATGCCAAGACGGGCGAAGAGCTCATGAAGAACGAGCCGCACGTCTGCATCTTCTACCTCGACGGTTTCAAGTTCGACGGCGCCCAGAAGGTCGACTGGACCATCAAGGGCTGGGCCCCGACCAAGGACCTCGAGGGCACCAAGGGCTCGCTGGAGCTCGACGGTTCGGGTCACGAGCGCACGGCCGACATCGTGCTGCCCGAGGGCCACTACAAGCTGTTCTGGAAGTTCGACAACGAGAACGGCAAGGCCAAGCAGAAGGTCTTCTGGGTCGACTGCAAGGGCGAGCCCAGCGGGACCCCGTCCGGCACGCCGTCCGGCACGCCGTCGGACACCCCCTCCGGCACCCCGAGCGGCACGCCGTCGGGCACCCCGTCCGGCACGCCGACCACCGGCACCCCGGGTACCCCCGGGTCGCCGTCCGCCACCACCCCGGGCGCCACCACGGCCCCCGGCAGCAACGGCGGTAGCAACGGTGGCAACACCGGCGGTTCGAACGGCAACCTGGCCGAGACCGGTTCCAGCGCTCCCGTCGGCATCCTCGCCGGTGTCGCCGTGGCCCTCGCGGCCGCCGGTGCGTTCCTGGTGACGCGTCGCCGCAAGGCGCAGCAGCACTGACGCAGCGCCTGAGCACATGACGGTGCCCCCACGGGAGTTCCCGTGGGGGCACCGTCATGTCGTACGAGCGGTCAGCCGGTGTTGCGCAGGCCGGCCGCCACGCCGTTGACCGTGAGCAGCAGCGCACGCGCGAGCAGCGGGTCGGGTTCCTCGCCGCGGTCGGCGGCGGAGCGCTGGCGCGCGAGGAGGGCGACCTGGAGGTAGGAGATCGGGTCCAGGTAGGCGTCGCGGATGGCGAAGGTCTGCTGGAGGACCGGGTTGGAGTCGAGCAGTCGCTCGCCGCCGGTGACCTTGAGGACCTCGGCGACGGTGAGCGCGTGCTCGGCCTGGATGGTGTCGAAGACGTGCTTGAGCTCGTCGGGCACGAGCGTGTCGACGTAGTGGCCGGCGATCCGCAGGTCCGTCTTGGCCAGCGTCATCTCGACGTTGGAGAGGAAGTTGCGGAAGAAGCCCCACCGCTCGTACATCTCGCCGAGGACGGCGTCGAGGCCGGCCTCGCGCAGCGCCTTGAGGCCGGAGCCCACGCCGAACCAGCCGGGGACGATCTGGCGGGACTGGGTCCAGCCGAACACCCACGGGATGGCGCGCAGTCCGTCGAGTCCGGCGCCGGAGTCGGGGCGGCGCGACGGCCGGGAGCCGAGGTGGAGGTCGGCGAGCTGGTCGACGGGGGTGGACGCGAAGAAGTACGCGGGCAGGTCGGGGTCCTCGACGAGGCGCCGGTACGCGGAGTGGGCGGCGTCGGAGACGGTGTCCATGGCCGCGTCCCAGCGGGCCAGGGCCTCGTCGGACTGGCGGGGCGCGGTGTGCAGGGCGGACGCCTGGAGGGTGGCGGCGACCGTCAGTTCGAGGTTCTCCCGGGCGAGCGACGGGATGAGGTACTTGTCGGAGATGACCTCGCCCTGCTCGGTCACCTTGATCTCGCCCTCCAGGGTGCCCCAGGGCTGGGCGAGGATGGCGTCGTGGGAGGGGCCGCCGCCGCGGCCGACGGTGCCGCCGCGGCCGTGGAAGAGGCGCAGTCGTACGCCGTGGCGGTGGGCGACGTCGCGCAGGCGCCGCTGCGCGCGGTGGATCTCCCACTGGGAGGTGGTGATGCCGCCGAACTTGGAGGAGTCGGAGTAGCCGAGCATGACCTCCTGGACGTCGCCGCGCAGGGAGACGAGGCGCCGGTAGGAGGGATCGGCGAGCATGTCGTTGAGGATGACGTCGGCGGCCTTGAGCTCGTCGGTGGTCTCCAGGAGCGGCACGATGCCGATCTTCGCCCAGCCGGCGTGCAGGTCGATGAGGCCGGCTTCGCGCGCGAGGACGGTGGCGGCGAAGACGTCGTCGGCGCCCTGGCACATCGAGATGATGTAGGACTCGATGACCTCGGGGCCGAAGCGCTCGAAGGCTTCCTTGATGGTGTGGAAGACGCCGAGGGTCTTCTGGCCGGCGGCGTCGAGCGGTGCCGGGGTGGGGGCGAGCGGGCGGCGCGAGCGGAGTTCCTTGGCGAGCAGCTTCTGCCGGTATTCGCGCGGCATGTCGGCGTACCGCCAGGACTCCTCGCCGAGCCGGTCGAAGAGCTGGCCGAGGGCGTGGTGGTGGGCGTCGGCGTGCTCGCGGACGTCCATGGTGGCGAGCTGGAGGCCGAAGGCGGCCAGGGTGCGGATGGTGCGGTCCATCCGGCCGTCGGCGAAGAGGCCGCCGCGGTGGGCGCGCAGCGAGGTCTGGACGAGGGTGAGGTCGCGGAGCAGCTCGGCGGTGCCGAGGTAGTCGCGGCCTTCCTGGTGGGGGGTGCCGTTGGCGAGGCGCTCGCGGGTGTTGAGGAGCTTCTGGCGGATGCAGGTGACCTTGAGCCGGTAGGGCTCCTCGGCATTGAGGCGCTTGTAGCGGGGGCTGATCTCGGGCAGCCGCTCCAGGTCGGCGTTGAGCGAGTCGAGGAGTTCCTCGGTCGCGCCGGCGTAGCGGATGGAGTTGGAGAGGAGGCCGCGGAGGAAGTCGACGAGTTCGAGGGCGTCGGTGATGCCGTGCTCGTGCTGGAGGATCAGGACGTCCCAGGTGACCTGCGGGGTGACGTTGGGGTTGCCGTCGCGGTCGCCGCCGATCCAGGTGCCGAAGGTGAGCGGGCGGGTGCCGGCGGGCAGCTCGTAGCCGACGCGCTCCAGCTCGGCGGCGAGGTCTTCGAGGACGTCGCCGACGGCATTGGCGTGCAGCTCGTCGAGGTAGTAGATGGCGTTGCGGGCCTCGTCGGCGGGCTCGGGCCGGACGACGCGGAGCTCGTCGGTCTGCCAGATCAGGTCGATGTTCTCGGCGAGCCGCAGGTCGGTGCGGCGCCGGTCGGCCACGCCTACCGGGGTCTCCAGCAGCGCGGCGATGCGGCGCAGCTTGTTGAGGACGGAGCGCCGGGCGGCCTCGGTGGGGTGGGCGGTGAAGACGGGCCGTACGTTGAGGTTCTTGATCGTCTCGCGTACGTGGGCCGGGTCGCCGTCCTTGAGCATGTCGGCGGTGCGGGCGAGCAGGCCGCCCTCGGCGGCGCGCTTCTCGCGCATCTCGCGGCCGCGGTGGACCTGCTCGGTGACGTTCGCGAGATGGAAGTACGTGGAGAACGCGCGTACGAGCCGGGCGGCGGTGTCCAGCTCGACGCCGCGCAGCAGCTCGGCCGCGGCCTCGCCGTCCTCGCGGGTGAGGCGGCGGACCTTCTCGACGAGCTCCAGGAGCTCGGGTCCCTCCTGGCGGACGAGGGTCTCGCCGAGGAGATCGCCCAGTCGGCGGATGTCGGAGCGCAGCTCGGCGCTGGCGGTGGAGGTCTGGTCGGCACTGCTCACAGGTGCGGCTCCTTGCAGTGTTTGAGCACGTCTGGAGGGGTACTGGAGGCTTGCGGACCGCGCTGTCCGACGCACCCAGGATAGGTGTCCGTGTTCGCGGCACGGGCCACGCCCCGGCTTTGGCGCTCTTGCCGCGAGCCGAGGCGCTGCCATACTTACGTCGCCGTAGGTTACGGAACCGTAGCCACAGGCTCCATTTCTGTTGCGTACCCTCACCCTCACCCCCCAGGGGACACCCATGACCACAAGCCCCGAGGTGACCTCGGAGTCCTCGCGATCCGAGGTGCTCGACGCCGCTCAGGCCCTGCCCTCCGCCACTCTCGGCGGGGACAACAAGCGTTCGATCGAGCAGATCACGCTGCTGCTGTTCATCACGGTGCCCTTCCTGGCCCTGGTGGCGGCTGTGCCACTGGCCTGGGGCTGGGGGGTGAGCTGGCTGGATCTGGGGCTGATGACGGCGATGTACTACATCGGCTGCCACGGCATCACGATCGGCTTCCACCGCTACTTCACGCACGGTTCGTTCAAGGCGAAGCGGCCGCTGCGGATCGCGCTCGCCGTCATGGGGTCGCTGGCGGTGGAAGGTCCGCTGGTGCGCTGGGTGGCGGACCACCGCAAGCACCACAGGTTCTCGGACGCCGAGGGGGATCCGCACTCTCCGTGGCGGTTCGGCGAGACGGTGCCGGCCCTGATGAAGGGGCTGTGGTGGGCGCACATCGGCTGGATGTTCGACGAGGAGCAGACGCCGCAGCACAAGTACGCGCCCGATCTGATCAAGGACCCGGCGATCCGCGCGATCTCCCGCCAGTTCGTCGTGTGGACGATCGTCTCCCTCGCGATTCCGCCGCTGGTGGGCGGTCTGGTGACGATGTCCTGGTGGGGCGCGTTCACGGCCTTCTTCTGGGGCTCGCTGGTGCGGGTCGCGCTCCTCCACCACGTGACGTGGTCGATCAACTCGATCTGTCACGCGGTCGGCAAGCGTCCCTTCAAGTCGCGTGACCGCTCCGGCAACGTCTGGTGGCTGGCGGTGCTGTCCTGCGGCGAGTCCTGGCACAACCTGCACCACGCGGACCCGACCTCGGCCCGGCACGGGGTGCTGCGCGGCCAGGTCGACTCCAGCGCCCGCCTGATCCGCTGGTTCGAGCAGCTGGGCTGGGCGACGGACGTGCGCTGGCCGGCCAAGGAGCGGATCGACGCCCGGCGCCGGAACGCGTCCGCCGACGCGGCATGATGGAAGGCGTGGCGATCGACGGCAGTTCCAGCAGCTCCAGCGAGCAGAAGCCCCGGCGTGGCCGCCGGGTGAGGATGACGGGCGCCGAGCGCCGCGAACAGCTCCTCGACATCGGTCGCACGCTCTTCGCGGAGAAGGGCTTCGAGGGCACGTCCGTGGAGGAGATCGCGGCGAAGGCCGGGGTGTCCAAGCCGGTGGTGTACGAGCACTTCGGCGGCAAGGAGGGCCTGTACGCGGTGGTGGTCGACCGGGAGATGCGCCAGCTGCTCGACATGGTGACGGGCGCGCTGACCGCGGGCCATCCACGCGAGCTCCTGGAGCAGGCGGCCTTCGCGCTCCTCGACTACATCGAGCGTTATACGGACGGCTTCCGGATCCTGGTCCGGGACTCGCCGGTCGCCCAGTCGACGGGCACGTTCGCGTCGCTGATCAGTGACATCGCCACGCAGGTGGAGGACATCCTGGGCCTGGAGTTCAAGGCCCGGGGCTTCGACCCGAAGCTGGCGCCGCTCTACGCGCAGGCGCTGGTCGGCAGCGTGGCGCTGACCGGGCAGTGGTGGCTGGACGTCCGCAAGCCGAAGAAGGCGGAGGTCGCCGCGCACCTGGTGAACCTGGCCTGGCACGGGCTGGACGGCCTGGAGCAGAAGCCGCGCCTGATAGGGCACCGCAAGAGCTGAGGACCGGGCAGCCGGGAACCGGGGGCGGGGCGCCGTGCGGCGCCCC
>NZ_JBSGBF010000162.1:0-8722 GCF_053601115.1 Streptomyces sp. NPDC004788 | reverse complement strand
AGTCCCTCGTCATGAGGCCCGTGGCCGACGGGCGGGGGTCCGTCGGCGGAGACGGGCGCCGCCAGGACGGTCAGCACGGCGCCGGCCGCGAGGGCCGCGGCGACCGTCCTCCTGAGGACGCACCGGCCGGTACGGGCTGCGGGGAGGGATGCGGGCATGCGTGTGGCCTCCTCAGGCGGGGCGACGGCGCCCTCAAACGCGACAGTGGTCCGACGCACCCAGCATCGGTCCGCTCCCCGGTTGCCGCTGCTCCACCGCACGTGCCCCTACTCCATCCGGCCCTGTGGCGCGGCCCGGACGCACGGCACGGCGGCTGCCCGCGAGGGCGCGGCGCTGCCCTCAACCTGCGCTCCCTCACCGCCATCTGGGCCGCGCAGACCGCCTGCTACGGTGACCCGATGTCATCGATCAAGAAGTTCCAGGTCACCTTCGACTGCGCGGAAACCGTGCGCCTCGCTCTCTTCTGGTGCGAGGTGTTGGGGTACGTCATGCCGCCGGCACCGGAGGGGTACGCCACTTGGGACGATTACGCTCGCTCGGTGCCGGCCAAGGAACAGCCGCAGTATTTCGCGTGCACCGATCCCACCGGTGAGGGGCCGCGGCTGCTGTTCCAGCGCGTTCCCGAAGGAAAGGCCGTCAAGAACCGGGTGCACCTCGATGTGCGGGTCGGCACGGGGCTCGTGGGGGACGAGCGTCTGGCCGTCCTCGAGGCCGAATGCGCGCGACTGAGCGCGCTCGGCGCGGTGCACCTGAAAACGCTGTACGCCGACGAGGAGAACGAGTCCTGCATCAACATGCAGGACATCGAGGGCAACGAGTTCTGCCTCGACTGAGTCCCGTCGCACCACTCCCGGAGAGGCCCGGTCGCAGCACCGGGCCCCTCCGGCTCCGTTGAGGTGACAGAGGCTTCGACCGGAAGGGATGAAACGGGGCATATTATCCCGCGCCGCCTATGGTCCGAGCATGCACACGGCGCACTCTCCCGTCAGCACGCCCCGGCCCCCGTACGTTCCGGCCGGCGACCCCACGCCCCCGCCCGCCGCTCCGCCGAGCCGCCTCGCGGCCGCGGGCGCGGCCCTGGTGCCCGCCGCCGTCATGCTCGGCATCGGCCTGTGGGGGCTCGACCGCGGCACCATGTGGCGCGACGAGTCCGCGACGTTCCAGATCGCCCGGCGCTCGGTGCCGGAGATCTGGCGCCTCCTGGGCGGGCTCGACGCCGTTCACGGCGTCTACTACCTCCTCATGCACGCCGTCCTCGCCGTCCGGGCCGACGAGGTGATGCTGCGGGTCCCGTCGGTGCTCGGCGCGGCGTGCACCGCCGGACTGGTCGGCGCGATCGGCTGCCGGCTGGCGCGCCCCCGGGTGGGCCTGTGGGCCGGGCTGCTGTACGCGGTCACGCCGTTCGCGTCCTTCTACGCGCAGGAGGGCCGTTCGTACGCCCTGGTGGCGGCCGGTGCCGCTCTCGCGACCTGGTGTCTGCTGAACGCCGTCGAGCGCGACTCGTCCGGACGGTGGGCGGGATACGCGGCGGCCGTCGCCGGCACGGCGCTGCTGCACGAGTTCGCCCTGTTGATGCTGGTCGCCCACGGGGCCACGGTGTTGTCGGCCGCGTCCCGTCCAGGGGCCTGGCGGCGGTGGGCGGCGGCCGCCGCGGCGGCGGTCGTGCCGGTGGTGCCGCTCGCCGTGATCTCGTCGGGCCAGGGCGACCAGGTCGCGTGGATCCAGGAGCCGGGAGCGGCGGAAGTCCGGGTGCTCATCCAGCAGTTCGCCGGGCCTGACGTCCGGGTGCTCACGGCCGCGGCGGTGCTCGCCGGGCTCGCGGTGCTGCGACCGCCGCGCCGCACGGGCCTCGTGGGCCTGACGGCCGTGGCGCTGCCGCTCGTCGTCCTGCCGGTGGCGGTGCTCTTCGCGGTGTCGTCCGTGAGACCTCTCTTCGTCGACCGCTACCTGCTGTTCGCCTTCGCCGGCGTCCCGCTGCTGGTCGCCGCCGGCCTGGAGCGGGTGCTCGGCTCCCTGCGCGCCGCGCCGTGGCGACCGGTGGTGGCGGTGGCCGGGGTCGCGGCGGTCGCCGCCGCGTTCTGCTGCCAGCTCCCCTTCCACCAGCAGGAACGGGGCAGGGACGGCCGCATCGACGACCTCCGGGAAGTCGCCGCGTACGTGGCCTCCGAGACCCGGCCGAACGACGCGGTGCTCTTCGTACCGTCGTACCAGCGGCACATCTTCCTCAGCTACGACCGGGAGTTCGCCGGCCGCCGCGACATCGCCCTCAAGACGGGCGCGGCCGCGTCCGGCACGTTCTACGGCGAGGAGCTCGACACGGCACGGGTCGAGGAGCGGATCCGCGCGGAGCGGGAGGTATGGGTGGTGGCCTGGCCGAGCGCCTGGAGCGAGGAGTGGTTCCACCAGGACCCGAAGATCACCACCCTGCGGAAAGGATTCGACCTGGTCCGCAGCACGAGGCTGAAGAGCGCCCTGGTGCAGCTGTACGT
Source organism: Streptomyces sp. NPDC004788 (assembly GCF_053601115.1). Taxonomy (NCBI): domain Bacteria; kingdom Bacillati; phylum Actinomycetota; class Actinomycetes; order Kitasatosporales; family Streptomycetaceae; genus Streptomyces; species Streptomyces sp. NPDC004788. The sequence continues at coordinate 6,233 of NZ_JBSGBF010000162.1, read as the reverse complement.
ACGCAGGTAGGCCGGCGCCTCGGCCCGGCGCCGGGCCGGGGCAGGCTGCCGATCGAGCGCATGAGCCCGAGAGGTGCGCGTGTTCGCGGTCGACCCACCGGGCGCACGGCGCCCGGGCTCACACGTGGGGGTGACGGTGGCGGGCAGCGCCACGGAGCGGCGCGGGGCATGCGGGGCGGGGAACACCCCGGGGAATCGAAAGGGGAAGGCATCGGCCGAACAGCCGAACAGTCGAATTGCCTCCGCAAAAATAAGCCCGTATGGACATACGCTTTTGCTGCGTTTTCCGAGAGTTCCGCTTTTCCGGCTCGTCCGGCCGGGTTTTCCGGCGGTTCACGCCGCAAGGCGGAAGGCCGTTCCACTTCCCATTCCTGGAGAAACACATGCGCGTTGCCGTGACCGGTGGCAGTGGTTTCCTTGGGTCACATCTGTGCGAAGCGCTCCTGCGGCGCGGTGACTCGGTGGTGTGCCTGGACGACTTCTCGACGGGCGACCCCGAGAACATCGCCCCGTTCCTGTCCCATCCGGGCTTCGAGTTCCAGCGCGCCGACGTGAGCGTGTCGGTGGAGGTCGCCGGGCAGGTCGACGCCGTCGCCCATCTCGCCTCCCCGGCCTCGCCTCCCGACTACCTGCGCAGGCCACTGGAGACCCTCAGGGTCGGCAGTCGCGGCACCGAGAACGCGCTCCGGCTGGCCCTGCGCCACGACGCGCGTTTCATCCTCGCGTCGACCAGCGAGATCTACGGCGATCCCCTGGTCCACCCGCAGGAGGAGGCGTACTGGGGCAACGTCAACTCGATCGGCCCGCGCAGCGTCTACGACGAGGCGAAACGATACGCCGAGGCGGTCTCCGCGGCCTACCGCCGTACCCACGGCCTCGACGTCGGCATCGCGCGCATCTTCAACACCTACGGGCCGAGGATGCGCCCGCACGACGGCCGGGTGGTGTCCAGCTTCATCACCCAGGCGCTGACCGGCGAACCCCTGACCATCTACGGCGACGGCAAGCAGACCCGCAGCTTCTGCTACGTCGACGACCTGATCCGCGGCCTCCTGGCGCTCCTCGACTCCTCCGAGATGGGTCCGTTCAACCTGGGCAACCCGGTCGAGCGCACCGTCTCCGAGCTCGCCGAGACGGTTCTCGCGATGACCGGCTCGCGTTCCGAGGTGAAGCACCACCCGCTGCCCGTCGACGATCCGGTCCGCCGCCGTCCGGTGATCACCCGGGCCCAGGAGGTACTGGGCTGGCAGCCGGAGATCGACATCACCGAGGGCCTGCGCAGGACCGTCGCCTATTTCGCCGCCCGTCAGGAGCGGCTCGGCGCGTCGGCCGCGGCGATCCGCGGCGGCCAGGACGAGACGGTGCCGCTGGCCGCGGTGACCGGTGCGGCCCCGGCGGCGCAGACGATCCCGGGCCCGGCTTCCGCGACCACCGGTGCGACGCCGGCGGCGGCCAGTCCGTCCGGCTCGGGCGGCTGACCCGCGGGGCGGTGGCGCCGGCCCCGTTCCCCCTCCCCGGCGGACCCGGCCGCGCGCCGCCCCGCCCTCCCGGAGAACCGTGTCGCGCCCGCTCCCCCTTCCAGCGGACCGGTCGCGTCCCGCCCCGCCTCGCCTCCCCAGCGGACCCGGCCGCGTCCCGCCTCGCCTCCCCGGTCGCCGGCCGCGCCGGTTCCCGCCGCCTCCTCCGCATCCCACGGTCCGCTGACGCACCGCCTGGAGAACTCGCTGACATGACGTCGTTGGAGCAAGGCCCCGCCCTGAGCATCGGAACCGTCCAGGATCCTCCCCGCCCCGCCCCCCTCCCCGGCTCACCGGAGGAATGGGAGGCGCTCGGCGCGGAGATCCGAGCCCTGTCCGACGGCTCCGTGGCCGCCATCGGCCCGGACGGCCCGGTCCTCGCCGGGCCGCCGCGCCGGCTCGACACACTTCCGTCGAGCTTCGTACGGGCCTTCTCGCGCTTCGACCGCGTCCTCGTCGTCCTGATGTCCCTCGGCTGGGCGGCCTGCCTGGTCTGGTTCTGGACCTGGTGGCTGCAGCCCTCCCACCGCATCGGCTGGCTCGGCCTCGTCGTCAACAGCGCGCTGCTGCTCTACCTGACCTACCTGCCGGTGCACTTCCTCGTCGCGCTGATCCGGATGCGCCGCTCCGATCCGGCCGTCGACGTGCCCGCGCTGCACACCGCCTTCGTCGTCACCCGCGCCCCCTCCGAGAGCTGGGACATCGCCCGCACCACCCTCGAGGCGATGCTCGACCAGGACTTCCCGTACGCCTACGACGTGTGGCTGTGCGACGAGGACCCGACCGACGAGATCCTCGGCTGGTGCCACGACCACGGCGTCGCGGTCTCCTGCCGGCGCGGCCGAGCCGACTACCACCGGGCCGAGTGGCCTCGGCGCACCCGCTGCAAGGAGGGCAACCTCGCCTTCTTCTACGACCACTGGGGCTACGCCCACTACGACGTGGTCGCCCAGCTCGACTGCGACCACGTCCCCGGGCCGCGGTACCTGGCCGAGGTCGTCCGCCCGTTCGCCGACCCGGCCATCGGCTACGTCGCGGCGCCCAGCATCTGCGACTCCAACGCCGCCGAGTCCTGGGCGGCCCGCGGCCGGCTCCAGCGTGAGGCCATGTTCCACGGGCCCGTACAGCTGGGCCACTCGGCCGGCCTCGCTCCCGTGTGCATCGGCTCCCACTACGCCGTCCGCACCCGGGCCCTGCGGGACATCGGCGGCCTCGGGCCGGAGCTCGCCGAGGACTTCTCGACCACCTTCCTGCTCAACTCCGCGGGCTGGCACGGCGCGTTCGCGATCGACGCGGAGGCGCACGGCGAGGGCCCGCTCACCTTCGGCGCGATGATCACACAGGAGTTCCAGTGGTCCCGCAGCCTGGCGGTGATGCTCCTGGGGATGCTGCCGCGCCACCTGGGCCGGATGCCCCTCAAGCTGCGCATGCGCTTCTCCGCCGCGCTGCTGTACTACCCGCTGCTGGCCGCGGCCACCGTCATGGGCATCGTGCTGCCGCCGCTCGCCGCGGTCACCGGCACGCCCTGGATCAACGTCAACTACCTGGAGTTCCTGGCCCACTTCTGGAGCATGTCCGTCTGGCTGATCCTGCTGACGCTGCTCTGCCGCCGCCGCGGACTGCTGCGCCCCAAGGACTCCGCCGTCTTCAGCTGGGAGATCTGGCTCTTCGGTCTCTCCCGCTGGCCCTACGTGGCCTGGGGCGTGCTCGCCGCCGTGCTGCAGAAGCTACGGCCCCGCCAGATCACGTTCAAGGTCACGCCGAAGAAGCGCGACGGCCTGGAGCCGCTCCCGCTGCGCACCGTCGCCCCGTACCTGCTGATCACGACGTTCCTGTCGGGCTCGGCGCTCGTCGGCCAGCTGACCGGCCCCGCGGTGGGCTATGTCTTCCTCTGCCTGCTCGGCTCCGCCTCCTACGCCGCGGTGACGCTCGCGATCGGCGTGCTGCACGTCAAGGAGACCGCACGCGCTACCGGAGTCCCCGTCTTCCGGGCGCTCGGCACGGCCGCGCTGCCGCTCCTCTGCGGCCTGCTGTGCCTGGCTCCCCTGGCGCTCGCCGCCGCCCTCTTCCCCACCTACCTCACCGGCTTCTACGCCTGGTGACGGCCCGGCCCGCCCGGCCGGTCGAGAAATGAGGTTCCCGATGCCCCGTACGGTCCTTGTCACCGGTGGCGCCGGCTTCATCGGCAGTCACACCTGTGTGGAGCTGCTCGGCTCCGGACACGAGGTCGTCGTCCTCGACGACCACTCCAACAGCTCCCCGGAAGCGCTCGAGCGCGTCGCCAAGATCGCGGGGCGTCCGATCGCGGCGGCCCATGTCGGGGACGTGCGCGACCGCCGGACCCTGGACGCCGTCTTCGGGCGCCACCCGATCGACGCGGTGATCCACTTCGCCGCGAAGAAGGCGGTCGGCGAGTCGGCGCAGATCCCGCTCGCGTACTACGACATCAACGTCGGCGGCACCACGGCCCTGGTCTCGGCCATGCACGACCACGGCGTGCACCGGCTGGTGTTCTCGTCGTCCTGCTCGGTGTACGGCGACACCACGATCGTCCCGCTGGCCGAGGAGTCCCCGGTCGCGCCGACGAATCCGTACGCCAGGACCAAGCTGACCTGCGAGCGGATCCTCGCGGACGCGTGCCGGCACGTGCCCGGGCTGCGGGTCCTGGCGCTGCGGTACTTCAACCCGGCCGGCGCCCACCCCAGCGGGCTGCTCGGCGAGGACCCGCACGGCGTGCCCGGCAACCTCATGCCGTACCTCGCCCAGATCGCCGTGGGCCGCCGCGAGGAACTGAGCGTCTTCGGCGACGACTATCCGACGCCCGACGGCACCGGGATCCGCGACTACATCCACGTCGTCGACGTCGCCGAGGGGCACCGCGTCGCCCTCGACCACATCGACGACGAGCCCGGCATGCGGATCTTCAACCTCGGTACCGGGCGCGGCGCGTCGGTCCTGGAACTCGTGCGTGCCTTCCAGGACGCGTCGGGGCAGCCGATCCCCTACCGCGTCACCGACCGCAGGCCCGGCGACGTCGCGGAGCTCGTCGCCGATCCGTCGAAGGTCCACAACGCCTGGGGCTGGGCCGCCCGGCACGACCTGGCCGCGATGTGCCGCGACGCCTGGCGCTTCCAGCAGCAGAACCCGTACGGCTACGCCCCCTGAGCCTCCGCCGAGCCCCCTCACTTCACCTCCCCCGCGCAGACAGGAGCACCACGCATGCGGTTGACCGTCATCGGTACGGGATATCTGGGAGCCGTGCACGCCGCGTGCATGGCCGACATCGGGCACGACGTCCTGGGTGTGGACGTCGACGCCGAGAAGGTCGCCGACCTCGCCGAGGGCCGTCCGCCCTTCTACGAGCCGGGATTCGAGGAGGTCCTGACCCGGGCCCTCGACTCCGGCCGCCTGCGCTTCACCACCGACCTGCGGGAGGCGGCGGCGCACGGCGAGGTCCACTTCGTCTGCGTCGGCACCCCGCAGCAGGCCGGCTCCCCGGCCGCCGACCTGCGGTACGTGGACGCCGTCGTCGACGGGCTGGCCCCGCACCTCTCCGCGCCCTGCCTCGTCGTGGGCAAGTCCACGGTCCCGGTGGGCACCACCGCCCGCCTGACCGCACGCATCGCGCGTCTGGCGCCTCCCGGCGCGTGCGCGACGGTCGCCTGGAACCCCGAGTTCCTGCGCGAGGGCTTCGCCGTCGAGGACACGCTGCGGCCGGACCGGATCGTCGTCGGCGTGACGGGTGCGGACGCGGACGAGACGCTGCGCCGCGTGTACGCCCCGATGCTGGCGGCGGGCACCCCGTACATCGTCACCGACCCGAACACGGCGGAGCTGGTCAAGTCCGCGGCCAACTCCTTCCTCGCCACGAAGATCTCCTTCATCAACGCGATGGCCGAGATCTGCGACGCCGCCGACGCGGACGTCGTCACGCTCGCCGACGCCCTCGGCCACGACACCCGGATCGGCCGCCGGTTCCTGAACGCGGGGGTCGGCTTCGGCGGCGGCTGCCTGCCCAAGGACATCCGGGCGTTCACGGCCCGGGCACGGGAGCTCGGCGTCGGGCCGGCAGTGGCGTTCCTCGACCAGGTCGACGAGATCAACCAGCGGCAGCGGAGCCGGACCGTGTCCCTCGCCCGGCGGCTGCTCGACGGCGACCTCACGGGTCGGCGCGTGACGGTACTGGGCGCCACGTTCAAGCCGGACAGCGACGACGTACGGGACTCGCCGGCGCTGGCCGTCGCGGCCGAGCTGCACCGGCAGGGCGCCCAGGTCCGGGTGCACGACCCGGAGGGCGCGGCGAAGGCCGGGCTCGCCCACCCGGAGCTGCGCTGCGGCGCGGACCTCCTGACGGCCTGCCGGGGCGCCGAACTCCTGCTGCACCTCACCGAGTGGGGGCAGTACCGCGAGCTGGATCCCGTCAAGCTCTCCCGGGTGGTCCGCACTCCGCTGCTGATCGACGGGCGCAACGCGCTCCCGCACGACGTGTGGCGCGCGGCCGGCTGGACCGTGAAGGCGCTGGGCCGTCCGGCGCCGCCGCCGGAGCGGCGCGGGACCACCGCCACCGCGGCCGGGCAGACGCGGCGGACCATCATCGCCTCTCCGGCGGCCCCCGGTCCGGAGGCGTCCGCGGTGCCGGCCGGCGCGGTGCCCGTCGGCTCCTGAGCCGGACGAACCGAACCGGGCCGGGGGCGGGCGCGCCCCGCCCAGCCGCCC
>NZ_JBSGBF010000161.1:0-9016 GCF_053601115.1 Streptomyces sp. NPDC004788 | reverse complement strand
GGCAACCGCTTACGCCTTCCCCTCGGCGCCCTCCACCGCGCACCCGGCGCGGCGGAGGGCGCCGATGCCCGTTTCCGGGTCGCGCTAGAGTCAGCGCAATTCCGCGGGCGCCCGCCCGCAGCCGGCCAGGGAGCGCATCGTGCTGATCCCCCACGACACCCGCATCGCCCTCGACACCGTCGTCGATCTGATGAACACCGCCCCACAGGGCGACCGCGACGACGAGCTCGGGGACATCCCGGCGCTGCAGTCCTTCGTGCTCAGGAACAAGATCAGCGACGTCGGTGAGCTCGGAGCCGACGACCTGAAGGCCGTCCGCGAGGTGCGCGAGCGGTTCGCGGCCGTCTTCTCGGCCCCCGACGCCCGGATCGCCGCGACGCTGATCAACCAGCTGGTCGCCGCCGCCGGTACGACGCCGCAGCTCACCGACCACGACGGCTACGACTGGCATGTGCACTACTTCGCGCCGGGGGCCTCGGTCGCCGACCACCTGGGCGCCGACTGCGGCATGGCGCTGGCCTTCATCGTCGTCGCGGGCGAGCAGGAACGACTGCGCCGCTGCGAGGCCCCGGACTGCGGCCGGGCCTTCGTCGACCTCTCCCGCAACCGCTCCCGCCGCTACTGCGACAGCCGCACCTGCGGCAACCGGCTGCACGTGGCCGCGTACCGGGCCCGCCGCAAGGAAGCCGCGAGCTGAGCCCGCCCGCCGCCCGCCTCACAGCAGGAACAGGTCGTGGACGGCGGCCATGAGCAGCAGTCCGCCGATCACCGCGAGGAAGATCATCAACGGCGGCTGGGAGAGCGCGAACAGACAGCCGCGCGGCTCCTCGGCAGGGGGTGCGGAGGTGGGGACGGGGTCCCGCGAGGTATCGAGCATCTCGCGGGGATGATCGCGCACAGCGCGCCCCGGAAATCCCGCAACACACCCCATGGCCAGGCCCGTTCACCCCATCCCGTGGACGCCGGGAACGAGAAGCGTCAGAAGCGGTCGGATCGAGGACCGGTCCCGGTCATATTCCGTGCTTCTTCAGAATCGCCTCGATGTCGCTGAAGTCCTCGTCGCCGGTCCCGGCCCGCGGCTTCGTGGTCGCGCCGCGCTGACCCGCGCCGAGCGACGGAGCCGACGCGGCCGGCGCCACGGCCCCGCGGCCCTCTCCCCCGGCGGCCACCTCGCGGCCCGCCCGGCGCCGCTCCACCGCCCGCGTGACCAGCAGGAGCAGCCAGGCCCCGCCGAGCACACCGAAGCCGGCCCAGGCGACCGGGCTGAAGGCCGTGTCCGCGAGCCACTGCACCGCGCCCGTCATCACCAGGCCGAGCAGGAGCAGCGCATAGGCGGCCGTCCGGGCCGCGGCCAGGTACTTCTTGCGGAAGGCCATGACCGCGGCGATGCCCAGGCCCGCCGCGGACACCGCGGAGCAGATGGTCTCGGCAAGCATGCGATCCTCCAGGTCACGAGTGGTGCGCCACGAGCGGCAGTCGCGAGCGGTACGTCGCCGGCGGTGTCACGGGTCGTCTGTCACGGGTCGGTCTGTCACGGTCGGTACGTCCCTTCCATCCTGCACCGCCCGGCCCGCCCACGGCCATGCCCGGAGCCCCGGATCAGGGACATCTCCGGGTCGTCCCCCAGGGACCGGCGGATGGGAGACTTCTTCCCATGAGTGAGTCCACCACCCCCGCCTCCCCGGTCGTCCTGGAGACCTGGTTCGACCTGCAGTGCCCCGACTGCTTCAAGGCCCTCGACGACGTCCGCGCGCTGCGCGAGAAGTACGGCGCGCGCCTCGACGTGCAGCTGCGCCACTTCCCGCTGGCCAAGCACAAGCACGCCTACGCCGCGGCCCAGGCCGCCGAGGAGGCGTTCGCCCAGGGCAGGGGCTGGGAGTACACGGAGGCGCTGCTCGCCAGGACCGCCGAGCTCGGCGAGCGCGGCGAGCCCGTGCTCCTGGAGGTGGCGGGTGAACTGGGCCTGGACGCCGAGGAGTTCGACACCGCCCTGATCGACGGCCGACACCTGCTCACGGTCGACGCCGACGAGGCCGAGGGCAAGGCGATCAAGGTCACCGGCACCCCGACCTACGTCGTCGGCGGCGAGCGCCTCGACGGCGGCCAGAGCCAGGACGGCCTGCGCGCGCGCATCGAGGAGATCACCGACCGCCTCCTCGCGGGCTGACGCCCTACAGCAGGCTCTTGGCGCTGTTCAGGTGCGTCGTGCGGTACCCCAGCGACTCGTAGAGGCGGATCGCCGGGGTGTTGCCCGTGAAGACGTGCAGTCCGAGCAGGCCCTCCCCGGCCGCCCGCGCGGTCTGCTCGGCGAGCAGCATCAGCGCCCGGCCGTAGCCGTGTCCGCGCTGCTCCTCGACGACCTCGATGTCGTACACGTACCCGCCGCGCGTCCCCGGCTCCACGTCGCGGAAGCCGGTCCACACCCGGCCGACCACCTGCCCGTCCCGGACGGCCAGGTGGAACGCCATGCCCGGGGTGGCCAGGCCGTTCGGCAGCAGCTCCCGGTGGCCGGCCTCCGCCTTGGCGCGGGCCTGGTCCGCCGGCATGCCGCGCTCGATCCAGCTCCGGGCGTACTTCTCCCGAGCCCCGGCCTCCCACGGCCGGAACTCGGCCTCGGTCATGGGCCGCACCTCGAAACCGGGCGGCAGCTCGGCAGGCCGCTCCGGCAGCTCCTTGACCATGTTCCGGCTGCGCTCCGTGTAGCCGAGCGAGCGGGCCATCCGCAGCGCCGGCTCCACCGCGGTGGGCACCTGGACCAGCACCTGCCGGCAGCCCCAGTCGCGCAGCACCTCCTCCGAGGCGAGCGCCGCCACCGTGCCGCGGCCGCGCCCGCGGTCCGGTTCGGCGACCCGGAGGCTCTTGATCACGCCTGTGGCGGGACCGAAGCCGGGGTCGGTGGAGACGTGCACGGAGCCGACGACGCGGCCGTTGACGCAGATGTCGTACGTGCGGGAACGGCCGCCGTCGGCGGAGCGCTGGAGCGGCTCGGACGGCCGCAGGGTGGTGGTCATCACCCGTGTTCTACCCACCCAGCCGCCGCCCGTCATCCCGTGGGAAGGATCAGCCGAACTTCGGGTCCCGGTCCTGGGCCGCCCGCTCGTCGAAGACGCGCATGGCCTTGGCGGTGACCGGTCCCGGGGTCCCGGCGAGTTCCCGGTCGTCGGCCCGGTGCACGGCCTGGATGTCGCGCAGGGTCGAGGTCAGGAAGATCTCGTCGGCGCTCTCCAGGACCTCCAGCGGCAGGTCGGTCTCCTCGGCGCCGGTCCACTCCACGGCCAGGGCGCGGGTGATGCCCGCGAGGCAGCCGGAGGAGACGGGCGGGGTGAGGATGCGGCCGCCGACGACCACGAAGACGTTGGAGCCGGTGCCCTCGCAGAGCTGTCCGACCGTGTTGCCGAACAGCGCCTCGGAGGCGCCGCGCTCGCGCGCCCGGGCGAGGGCGACGACGTTCTCGGCGTACGAGGTGGTCTTCAGGCCGGTGAGCGCGCCGCGTTCGTTGCGGGTCCACGGCACGGTGATCACGGCGGTGGAGTCCGGGCGGCGGCTGGTCTCGCCGAGGGCCACGACCAGGCTCGGCCCGGCGTCGCCGCGCTCGGAGCCGAGCGGGGAGAGCCCGCCGGTGTACGTGATGCGGAGCCGGCCGAGTTCCATCGGGTTGGCCGCGAGGACGGCGGCGCAGGCGCGGCGGACCTCGTCGAGGTCCGGGTCGGGCAGGCCCAGGCCGCGGGCGGAGCGGGTGAGCCGCTCCAGATGGAGGGTGAGGGCGAACGTTTCGCCGCGCTCGGCCTTGACCGTCTCGAAGATGCCGTCGCCGACGGTGAGCCCGTGGTCCAGGACGGACACCTGCGCGGCCCCGGCGTCGTGCAGTGCGCCGTTGACCCAGAGTTTCATCGGGATATGGCCTTTCCAGTCGCCTCGTACGCGTCGCTCGGCTCGTACCCGCCCGACGCTATCGCGACGAGCCGGGACGCCTTCAGTTCGGTCTCGGCCCACTCGCGCTCGGGGTCGGAGCCCCAGGTGATGCCGGCGCCGGTGCCGAAGCGCAGCATGCCCGCGGCCCGGTCGATCCAGAAGGTGCGGATGCCCACGGCGAGCTCGGCGGTGCGCCGGTCGGCGTCGACCCAGCCGATGCCGCCGCAGTAGGGGCCGCGCGGGGCGGTCTCCAGGGCCTCGATGATCCGCAGGGCGCTGGACTTGGGGGCGCCGGTCACGGAGCCGGGCGGGAAGGTGGCGGCGAGCAGCTCGCGCCAGCCGGCCTCGCCCCGCAGCTCGCCGCGGACGGTGGAGACCAGGTGCACGAGGCCGGGGTGCGGCTCGACGGCGCAGAGCTCGGGCACGGTGACGGACCCGGTGGCGCAGACCCGGCCCAGATCGTTGCGGACCAGGTCCACGATCATCACGTTCTCGGCGTGGTCCTTCTCCAGAAGGTCCGCGGCGGTCCTGCCGGTGCCCTTGATGGGGCCGGACTCGACGGTGCGGCCGGTGCGGCGCAGATACAGCTCGGGGGAGGCGGTGGCGATCTCCACGCCATGCGCGGGCAGCCGGATCGTTCCGGCGTACGGCGCGGGGTTGTCGCGGGCCAGCAGCGCGGTGAGCGCGTCGACGTCGGCGCCGGCCGGGTCGGGCAGCGGCGCGGACATCACCCGGCAGAGGTTCGCCTGGTAGACCTCGCCGCGCGCGATGTGCTCGCGGACCCGGCGCACGCCCGCCGTGTACGCGGCGCGGTCGAGCGAGGACGTCCAGTCGCCGGCGGTGGGGCCGCGCCAGGCTCCGGGCACCGGCGCGGGGATGGGGTCGGGTCGCACGTCGCCGAAGCGGGCGCAGGTCAGGCGGCCCTCGAAGTCCGCGCAGACGGCCCAGAAGCCGGTGGAGTCCAGGGCCTCGGGATCATGGGTGACGTCCCGGAGGTCGGTGGCGAGGAGGCCGCCGAAGCGCGCCAGAGGAGTGTGGGTGTGCACTCTTGCGAGTCTAGGGCGGAGGCCGGAAGGGGGCTCCGGGCCGCCTGGGGGCCGCTCCCCGCCACCCCGAGGACACGAGGAGTGAACGTCGTACGAACGCTCCCGCACCGCCCGGTGCGCGCCGCGCGCGGACCCCGGCCGGTGCCCCGGAGGGGGTGCAGGTCAGCACGCTGCGCAAACGCGTTTTTGTACTGGCCGAGGAATCCGCTAAAGTTCAACACGTCGCCGGGACGCGGAAGCGAAACGGAAACGACAAGCGGACGTGGCTCAGTTGGTAGAGCATCACCTTGCCAAGGTGAGGGTCGCGAGTTCGAATCTCGTCGTCCGCTCGATGTGGGGGATCATCCCGAACCCCTGTTATCACTCCTGGTGGAGTGGCCGAGAGGCGAGGCAACGGCCTGCAAAGCCGTCTACACGGGTTCAAATCCCGTCTCCACCTCCAAGGACGATTAGCTCAGCGGGAGAGCGCTTCCCTGACACGGAAGAGGTCACTGGTTCAATCCCAGTATCGTCCACTGGACCCTCGGGTCCTGGATCCTCGGATCCCCCGCGCGATTAGCTCAGCGGGAGAGCGCTTCCCTGACACGGAAGAGGTCACTGGTTCAATCCCAGTATCGCGCACTGGACCTTCGGGTTCTTGATCTTCGAGTCACCCGCGCGATTAGCTCAGCGGGAGAGCGCTTCCCTGACACGGAAGAGGTCACTGGTTCAATCCCAGTATCGCGCACCGGATCTTCGGATCCTCGACTCTCGGATCGCCCGCGCGATTAGCTCAGCGGGAGAGCGCTTCCCTGACACGGAAGAGGTCACTGGTTCAATCCCAGTATCGCGCACCAGAGATGAGCCCCCGGCCGCTGCTCGCGGCCGGGGGCTTCGTCGTGTCGTCGTCCCTGGGAACGCGTCTGAGGGGGCCGCCCCCGAAGGGGCGGCGCACAGCCTCAGGAGGAGAACAGCAGTCGGCCGAAGCCGCCCTTGTGGTGGTGGCCGCCGTGGTGACCGTGGTGACCTCCGTGGTGCGGGGCGCCCCAGGCCGGGGCCGCGGGCTGCGCCGGGTAGGCCGGCGGCGGGGCCTGCTTCACCCACTGCGACTCCAGCTGGGTCAGGGCCTCCAGCTCGCCGTAGTCCAGGAAGATGCCGCGGCAGCCGCTGCACTGCTCGATCTGGACGCCGCTGCGGTTGTAGGTGTGCATGGGCGCATGGCACTTGGGACACTGCATGCGGATCTCAACTCCCTGCCGTTCGAATGGTGCTCTCACCCTAGGGGGACGCAGGCGGGGCCAACTCGGTTCGGAGCGTACCGATTCGGGCACAGGTGTCGATCATCACGTCCTCCACCTCGTCCAGCGGGCGTCCCTCGGCAGTGGACTTGGCGACGGCGAGCGCCGCGGTCTGCACGGTCAGCGCGCGGGCCGGGACGTCGAGCCGCGACCAGGGATCGGAGCCCGGCGCCTGGCCGGGGGCCGTGGTCGCCGGGCCGCCGGCCGCCTCGTACGCGCCGAGGAAGCGCGCCCAGACCTCCGGTGCAAGTAGTCCCGCCGCGAACCACGCCGCCGGGCGGGCCAGATCCCAGGCCGGGTCGCCGACGCCGAGGTCGTCGACGTCGATCAGCCGCCAGTGCGGGCCGCCGCCCGGCCGGACCAGCTGGCCCAGATGGAAGTCGCCGTGGCAGAGCCCTTGGTACGGCCCGGGCCCCGCCTCCCCCGGCTCCGGGACGGTGCGCCAGGCGCGCAGCACCGTGGCCGTGGCCGGATGGTCCGGGGCGGCGCGGCGCATCCGCTCCACCGCGAGCGCCACCTTCACCGGCGCCCGCATCGCCGGCAGGCCCGGCGGGGCCGGGTGGCGGTGCAGCAGGGCGAGCAGCCGGGCCGCCGCCTCCCAGGGGGCCGCGTCCGGGTCGGCCGGGTCGACGGGGACGCCGTACGGCCAGACGGTGAGCGGGCGGTTCTCCACGCGGGCGGACGCGCGCGGCGCGGGGAGCGAGGCCGGGAGGGGCGGGGACGGGAAGGGCGGGGCCGGGAGAGACGGGGCTGGCAGGGGCGGGAGGAGTACGTCCGCCAGGGGCGCGAGGGCCGCGACCGAGGTGCGCGAGCGCAGCTCCTCCGGGTCGCCGCCGGGGGCGTGCGCCTTCAGGACGAGGTCCCCGTGCCGTACGACCGTGCCGTCGTCCCGGTCCGCGAGCAGGTCCACCGGGCACGGGCAGGACGACGCCCCGTCGGGGTGGGCCGCGGCCCGTGCGAGCGCGTGCAGGCGGGTGAGATCGGTTTCCTCCACCCGGGGAGCCTAAGGGGCACGGTCCCGGGAAAAGCGCGAGGGCCGGTCAGCTCCCCAGCTGACCGGCCGCACGCTGCCGTCCGCCGCACCCCCGTCCCCACGGGGTTGTTGGCCGGATGTCCCCGACCCGGGCCGCTCTCCCGGGTCCGGAGCGCCGCTCAGCGCCCCAGCATCACGCCCACGGACGACGCCTGTGTGACCACCGCGTCCCAGCCGCCGAAGACGACCACGAGCAGGGCCGCGAGAGGGAGGACCATGGCGGTCGCCACCAGCGGGTGACGGCGGCCGGTGGGACGGGGATGCATCCGCGGGGCCGGGATCGCCATGGTTCCTCTCCTGTCGATGCGCGCTGTTCGGACCGTCCGGCCGTTCGGACCGGTGGGTCGGCGCGGCGGGTGCGGTGACCTCGGGGGACGAGTGCTGCACCCGCCGCTTGACATCCAATCTAGGCAGCGCGGGCCGCTCGGGCGTCATGCCCGCGTACCGACTTGCGGGCCTCCCGGAGGATGACGTCCGTCCGTCCGGAGTACTCCCCTGGGTGGAGACGGATCCTCCTGGCCCGGGGTCTTCCCGGAGGGGGTGGGTGACGTCGGTCACGTTTCACCCGCGCGCCCGGGGTGTCGCCCGGACGGATTCCCAACAAGCCTGATACGAGGGGGTGTTGGCGGCCGCCTGTGCTGACCGGGCCTCAAGTGTCCCCCTCAGCACTGACAATCGATGCGGCCCGGAGGGCGCGGCCTGTGAGCACGCCGCCGCGGCGGTACGTAAGCTGTGCCACGTCGAACGGACGAGGGGACGGACATGGCGATGATGCGGCTCCGGCGCGAGGACCCGCGGATCGTCGGGTCCTTCCGGCTGCACCGCCGGCTCGGGGCCGGCGGAATGGGAGTCGTGTACCTCGGCTCCGACCGCCGTGGGCAGCGCGTGGCGCTCAAGGTCATCCGGCCCGACCTGGCCGAGGACCAGGAGTTCCGCTCCCGCTTCGCGCGCGAGGTCTCCGCCGCCCGGCGGATCCGCGGCGGCTGCACCGCCCGGCTCGTCGCCGCCGACCTGGAGGCCGACCGGCCCTGGTTCGCCACCCAGTACGTGCCCGGGCCCTCCCTGCACGACCGGGTCGCCGAGGAGGGTCCGCTGCGGGCCGCCGACGTCGCCGGGATCGGCGCCGCCCTCTCCGAGGGCCTGGTCGCCGTGCACGAGGCCGGGGTCGTGCACCGTGACCTCAAGCCGTCGAACATCCTGCTCTCCCCCAAGGGCCCCCGCATCATCGACTTCGGCATCGCCTGGGCCACCGGCGCCAGCACGCTGACGCACGTGGGCACCGCCGTCGGCTCCCCCGGCTTCCTCGCGCCCGAGCAGGTGCGGGGCGCCCCGGTCACCGCCGCGACCGACGTCTTCTCGCTCGGCGCCACCCTGGCGTACGCGGCCATGGGCGACTCCCCGTTCGGGCACGGCAGTTCCGAGGTCATGCTCTACCGCGTCGTGCACGAGGAGCCGCAGCTGCACGGCGTGCCCGACGCACTCGCTCCGCTCGTCCGGGCCTGTCTGGCGAAGGATCCGGAGGAACGTCCCAGCACCCTCCAGCTGTCCATGCGGCTCAAGGAGATCGCCGCCCGCGAGGCCCAGGGCCTGCCCGCCGCCGCCCGGCCCCCCGTACCGCGGGACCGTGACCGGGGCGACGAGCGCGGCGCCGGGGGCATGCGGCCCACGGAGCGGTACACCGAGCGGACGACGGAGCGGTCGGCGGTGGAACGGGCGGGCTCGGCGAATCGTGGGAGAGGGTCTTCCGT
>NZ_JBSGBF010000160.1:0-9279 GCF_053601115.1 Streptomyces sp. NPDC004788 | reverse complement strand
GGCGGCACCGGCCGGGCCGGGGCGGCCGCCCTCGCCGATAGTGGAGGGATGAAGCGCTACCCGCTCATCGCCGATCACGGCCTGGTGGGCGATCTGCAGACCGCCGCGCTCATCTCCGACGAAGGCGTGGTCGACTGGTTCGCGGCCCCCCGCTTCGACTCGCCCGGCATCTTCTCCGCACTGCTCGACCACGACCGGGGCGGCTACTTCCGGCTCTCCGTCGACGCGCCCGGCGTGACGGTGAAACAGCTCTACTACCCCGACACCGCGCTGCTCGTCACCCGGTTCATGTCCCCGGACGGCGTCGGCGAGCTGATGGACTGGATGCCCCCCGACCGCACCGGGCGGCGCACCGACCGGCACGCCATCCTGCGCGTGATGCGGTGCACCCGCGGCACCGTCACCTTCACCCTGGAATGCCGGCCGCGCTTCGGCTTCGGCCGCAACCCGCACGAGACCCGCCTCGACGGCCGCACGGCCACCTTCCGGGCCCCCGGGATCGCCGCGTTCCTCCAGTCCAGCATCCCCTTGGAGCAGGACGGCCCGTACGACATCCGGGGCAGGCTCACGCTCACCGAAGGCGGCCTCGCCGGCGCCGCGTTCACCGTGGACGGCCCGGAGGCCGAGGCACCGCCGCTGCCGGACCCCCAAGCGGCCGAGACGGCGCTGTGGGACGCCGTCGAGTTCTGGCAGCGCTGGGTCCGCACCGCCCACTACCGCGGCCGCTGGCCGGACATGGTGCACCGCTCGGCCATCACCCTGAAGCTGCTCACCTACCTGCCCACCGGCGCCCCTGTCGCCGCCGCCACGCTCGGCCTTCCGGAACGCGTCGGCGGCGAGCGCAACTGGGACTACCGCTACACCTGGGTCCGCGACGGCTCGCTCGCCGTACGGGCCCTGCTCGACCTCGGCTTCGTGGACGAGGCCGCGGCGTTCACCGGCTGGCTCACCGAGCGCGTGACGGAACGGGCCGCGGCACCCGCCGGCGGGGCCCGGCCGCTGCAGATCATGTACCGGGTGGACGGCGACCCGTGGCTGCCCGAGGAGATCCTGGAGGACTTCGAGGGGTACCGCGGCTCCGCCCCCGTACGGGTGGGCAACGGCGCGGCGGACCAGCTGCAGCTCGACATCTACGGCGAGGCCCTGTACGCCCTCGCCCAAGGGCGGGGCCTGGACACCCAGCCCACCCACCGGGGCTGGCAGGCGGTGTCCGCCCTCCTCGACTGGCTGGCCGCGTCGTGGGACGGCCCCGACGAGGGCATCTGGGAGACCCGGGGCGGACAGCGGGACTTCACCTTCAGCCGCGTGATGTCCTGGGTCGCCTTCGACCGCGGGCTGCGCCTCGCCGAGGAGTTCGGCCGGCCCGCCGCCCTGGACGCCTGGCGGGCCGCCCGCGAC
Organism: Streptomyces sp. NPDC004788; assembly: GCF_053601115.1. Taxonomy (NCBI): domain Bacteria; kingdom Bacillati; phylum Actinomycetota; class Actinomycetes; order Kitasatosporales; family Streptomycetaceae; genus Streptomyces; species Streptomyces sp. NPDC004788. The sequence goes on along the minus strand of NZ_JBSGBF010000160.1, from coordinate 7,881 downwards.
GAGATCTTCGCCCAGGTCGTGCACCGCGGCTGGAGCGAACGACGCCAGGCCCTGGTCCAGTACTTCGGCGGCGACGTTCTCGACGCCGCCCTGCTCCTGATCCCCCGCACCGGCCTGCTGGGCCCCACCGACCCGCTCTGGCTGACCACCCTGGACGCCATCGAACACGGCCTCGTCCACGACAGCCTGGTCCACCGCTACGACCCGGTCGCCTCCCCGGACGGCCTGCGCGGCGCCGAGGGCACCTTCAGCCTCTGCACCTTCCTCTACGTGGACGCGCTGGCGCGCGCGGGACGCGTGCGGCAGGCCCGGTTCACCTTCGAGAAGATGCTGACCTACGCGAACCACGTCGGCCTGTTCGCCGAGGAGATCGGCCCGAGCGGCGAGCAACTGGGCAACTTCCCCCAGGCGTTCACCCACCTCTCGCTCATCATGGCCGCCACGACCCTCGACGAGGCACTGGACGCCCAGGGCCCCGGGGGCGGGGCCCGACGGGGCGGCCGGCAGGCGCCGCGGTGGTGAACCCGAGGGGCCTCAGACGGCGCGGCGCGGCCTGGCCACCAGCTCCCCACCGCAGTTGGGGCACGTGTCGCTCATGGCGTCGGCGCATGGCACACAGAAGGTGCACTCGTACGTACAGATCCGGGCGGGGGCGTCGACGGGCAGGTGGGTCGTCTCACAGCGTTCGCAGCGTTCGCGCATCTCAAGAGCCATGGGCTCATCCTGCGCGAGGACCCGCACACCGCGAAACCGGCCACGGGCCAAAGATCAACGGAATCGGGACAGCGCGCGTGACGCCTGACGGAAAACCGGTTGGGGCGTGCGGGACGCACGGATACGGTGGGTCCACCAGCACCTCCCGGTGCGCAGGCCAGCGGATACTTCTTCCACAGAAACCACGCCGCGGGCCACTACTGATCTCGGGAGGCAGATGGCGGCGGGGTGCCCGGTGCGCAGGCCGGGGATACTTCCACTGTCAATGGGGTGACGCGGGTTCGAATCCCGCTCGGCGCTTTCGGGCGCCGGTAGCTCAGCGGCCCAGAGCACCTTGTCTCCCCGTCCGACTCGATCTCGGGCACCCCCACGCCGCGCCTCCCCTCCACACGTGAGGGGAACCCCCATGGCACGCTTCAACCTCCGCGGTAGCCGCCCGTCGGCCGGCTCGCCCGTCGCCACGACCGGCGAGCCGACCCGCACCCACGAGGGCGCGACCGGGCACCTGCGCGACGCCAGGAGCGAGCTGTTCCTCCTGGCCGTCGCCAACACCGTCGGCACCGACACCTTCTACGAGAAGGCCGACGCCCGCGACGACCGCTTCACCGCCCTCGTACGGCAGCTCGCGGTCGAGGACCCCGCGTGGACCGCCGGACTGCTCGGGTGGCTCCGCACGGGAGGCAACATGCGCACGGCGTCGCTCGTCGGCGCCGCCGAGTTCGTCAAGGCCCGCCTCGACGCCGACGCTGCCGCCCCTGCCGTGTCCGCCTCCGCGGCCGGCTCCGGCGCCGGCGTCGCGTCCTGGTCGAACCGCTCGGTCGTCGACTCCGTGCTCCAGCGCGCCGACGAGCCCGGTGAGATGCTCGGCTACTGGACCGCGCGTTACGGGCGCCGCCTGCCGAAGCCGGTCAAGCGCGGCGTCGCCGACGCCGTCCGGCGCCTCTACAACGAGCGTTCCCTGCTCACCTACGACACCGATGCCAGGGGCTACCGCTTCGGCGACGTCCTCGAACTCGTCCACGCCGCCCCGCACCCGGACAAGCCGTGGCAGGGCGAGCTGTTCAAGCACGCCATCGACCGCCGCCACGGCCGCGGCGGGGACATCCCGCCGCGGCTGGAGATGCTGGGCCGGCGCGCGACGCTGATGAAGCTGCCCGTCGCCGACCGGCGCCCGGTGCTTCACGACCCCGGGAAGCGGGACGCGTTGGCGAAGGCCGGCATGACGTGGGAGGCGCTCGCGGGCTGGCTCCAGGGCCCGATGGACGCCGCCGCGTGGGAGGCGGTCATCCCGTCCATGGGGCTCATGGCGCTCGTCCGGAACCTGCGGAACTTCGACGAGGCCGGTGTCGGCGACGAGACGGCCGCGCGCGTCGCGGCGCGGCTGGCCGACGCCGACGAGGTACGCCGTTCCCGGATGTTCCCGTTCCGGTTCTGGGCCGCGTACCGGGCGGCGCCGTCGCTGCGCTGGGGCCACGCCCTGGAGCAGGCCCTCGGCCACTCGCTGGCCAACGTGCCCGCCCTGCCGGGACGGACGCTGATCCTGGTCGACCGCAGCCCGAGCATGTTCCCCGGGTACGCGTACTCCACGCCCAACCGGTCCGACATCCCGCTCGCCGAGCAGGCCGCCGTGTTCGGCGCGGCCCTCGCCGTGCGCGCCCAGGCGCCGACGCTGGTGGAGTTCGGGCAGAGCGCCCGGGAGATCGCCGTTCCGCGGGGCGGCAGCGTGCTGCGTCTCGTCGAGCGGTTCGGGCAGATTCCCGGCACGGACATCCCCTCGGCGGTCAAGCGGTACTACGCGGGGCACGACCGGGTCGTCGTCGTCACCGACGAGCAGACGCGCCCGGGCTGGCTGCCGTCGAACTGCTACGCGTACCAGGGCATGCCGGAGACCCGCATCGACGACCTCGTCCCCCGGCACGTCCCCGTGTACATGTGGAACATGGCCGGCTACCGCGAGGCCGCCATGGCTTCCGGCGGCGGCAACCGGCACGCGCTCGGCGGCCTCACGGACGCGGCGTTCGGCATGATCCCGCTGCTGGACGCCGGTCGTGACGCCCGCTGGCCCTGGGAGTGAGACCGGGCCGCGCGATCAGTACACGTGCCCCACGTGGGCCAGGGCCTGCTTCAGCAGGACGCCGTGACCGCCCGGCATCTCGCTCTGCAAGGCCGCCGACGCCGCCTCCTGAGGGCTGACCCACACCAGGTCGAGCGCGTCCTGGCGCGGGCGGCAGTCGCCGGTGACGGGAACGATGTACGCGAGGGACACGGCGTGCTGGCGTGGGTCGTGGAAGGGGGTGATGCCGGCCGTCGGGAAGTACTCGGCGACGGTGAAGGGCTGGAGGGAGGCGGGGACCCGGGGCAGGGCGACGGGACCGAGGTCCTTCTCCAGGTGACGCAGGAGGGCGTCGCGGATCCGCTCGTGGTGCATGACGCGGCCGGAGACCAGGGTGCGGCTGATGGTCCCGTCGGCGCCGATGCGCAGGAGCAGTCCGATGCTGGTGACTTCGCCGGCGTCGTCCACGCGTACGGGTACGGCCTCGACGTACAGGATCGGCATGTGGGCCCTGGCGGCGCTGAGCTCGTCGGAGCTCAGCCAGCCGGGTGTGGTCTCGGTGATGTCGGACATCGCTTGATCGTACTTTCCTGAACGGGGGTCGGCCCAGGGTTGTGTGTGGGCCGGCCGGGTGGACGTCCATGCGAAGGAGGTCCGCGCGGCGCGGCGGTGCGGCGCGGACCGGCGCTTTGCCGCCTATCGGATGGCGTATCCGTCCCACAGGGGGCCGCCGGCTCGCTCCAGGACCTCGGTCACGGCGGCGGTGAAGGCATCGGTGTCGCCGGTGACCGCCTGCGCGGCGGACTCGGTGAGCGCGAGGTGCAGCCGAGGGGCGGCCGCCGCCAGCCGCCGTGACAGCCATTTGCCGCTGCCGAGCCAGTGGCCGCCTGCCAGCAGGGCCAGTTCGGAGGCGCGCTGCAGCGTGTGCGCGACCAGGTGTACGCGCTCGGCGGGATCCGTGCAGCCGCGCAGGTCGTCGAGCAGATCGGTGAGGACGTAGCGCTGGTAGTGGCGTTCGCGGTCCGAGAGCGGCGGCGGGCCGGCGGCCAGACGCCGGCGCGCCTCGGCCTGCAGCGTGGCGCCGAGCCCGTCGCCGTCGACCAGGAGCATTCCCTCGCTGCACATCGCGAGCAGCGGCGAGCTGCGCTTCGCGGTCTCCTGGTCGGCGAAGTTCCGCCAGTCGGCCTCGGTCTGTACGAACAGTTCCACCGGCCACCCGCGGTGGACCAGGTTCTCCCGGCTGGGGGCGGGCGGCCCGTCGAGGAGGACCACGATGTCCAGATCGGAGGTGGGCGTGCGGCGGTCGGTCAGCACGCTGCCGGCGAGGAAGGCCGCCCGGGCGGCGGGAAACCGCTCCCGCACGAGTGCGCGGGCGGTCGGTACGGGGTCGTCCATGAGCGCAGGATACGTACCCCGGTTCCGGCGACGGCGGGGGCCCGGCCCGGTCAGCGCGGTGCGGAGTCGTCGGCGGGGAAGGCGGGGCCGTGACCCGGCACGATCACGGACGCCGCGTCGAGGACCCGCAGCCTGGACGCCCGCAGGAGGTCGTGGTCGGGGGCGACGGGGTCGTCGACCGGACCGTTGGGCCGCCACCACAGGTCGCCGACGAAGGCGACGACGCCCGCGTCCGTACCCGCGAGCAGGGTGATGTCCTCGGCGCTGTGCCCCGGCGTGCGGATCAGCCGGAGGGACGGGGAGAGTTCGTACCCCTCGGCGTCGCGGTCGGTCCACTGGTCGTGGTGGTAGATCGCCTTGTGGTCGTGGACGCGGGCCTGCCCGAAGAGGCCGACGTTCATCGTGTTGTCGGGGTGGTGATGGCTGAGGACGACATCGGTGATGTCGTCGGGGGTGAGCCCGAGTTCGGCGAGCGGGTCGAGGATCCGGTTGCGGCCGGCCACCATGCCGGGGTCGACGATGACGTGGCGGTCGCCGTCGTGGACGTAGGAGACGGTGGCGGCCACTCCCGGGCCGGTGGAGAGGGTGTAGCCGGTGGTCAGGATCGTGTAGGTGGCGCTGCGGCCGAGCGGTGCGTTCGTCATGGCCCTTAGTTTTCTCGTCGGCCGGCCGTGCCACGAGTGGCCGTGGTGCCACTGATCGCAGGAATCGTGCCATCGCGTCCGCCCCTCGTGACACACTGCCGGAATGCCGCCGTTCAAGATCATCGCCGCCTACGCGCCGCCGGGTGTCGGCATGCTCGGGGCCGGAATCGTCGCCGAGGTCTTCGACGCGCGTGGCCAGGGGCTGCCGCGCTTCGACTTCGCGCTGTGCACCGACCGGCCCGGGCGGGTCCGTACCGATGTGGGCCTGCCGCTGACGGTCGAGCACGGTCTGGAGCGGCTCGCCACGGCCGACCTGGTCATCGCGCTGCCCTGGGCGGACTTCCGCACGCCGCCCCCGCCCGCGGTGCTCGACGCGCTGAAGGCCGCGCACGAGCGTGGCGCGCTGGTCGCCGCGCACTGCGTCGGCGCCTTCGCGCTCGCCGCGGCGGGCCTGCTGGACGGGCGGCGCGCCACCACCCACTGGCGGTTCGCCGAGCTGCTGGCCGAGCGCTACCCGGACGTCGCCGTCGAACCCGACGCCCTCTACGTCGACCAGGGCCGCATCACCACGGGCGCGGGGGCCGCCGCGGGCTTCGACCTGTGCCTGCACCTGCTGCGACGGGAGTACGGCGCCGCCACGGCCAACGCCATCGCCCGGGACCTGGTGCTGCCTTCGCACCGCGACGGAGGACAGGCCCAGTACCTGGCGGCCCCGGTTCCGGAGGACTGCCACGACGACCGGCTCGCGGAGGTGCTCGCCTGGGCCCAGGGGAACCTGCACGAGTCGCTCCCGGTGGCGGAACTGGCCCGCCGGGCCCTGATGAGCAGGCGCTCCTTCGCCCGCCGGTTCGCCGCCTCGACCGGCACCACCCCGCACGCCTGGCTGCTCGGCCTCCGCCTCAGCCGCGCCGAGGAGCTGCTTGAGACCACGGACCTGCCCGTGGAGGAGATCGCCCGCCTGGTCGGCTTCGGGAGCGCGGCGGTGCTGCGGGCGCAGTTCGTACGACGACGGGGAGTGCCACCGCGCTCCTACCGCCGGTCCTTCAGCCGTACGACGACGTAGCCGGCGAGTCCGGCCCCCCGGTGCTCGGCCGGCCCCGGCGGGGCTACCGGACGGAAACCTCAGAACTCGCGCAAATCTTGCGGTGAGTCGTTGCTGACCCACGAGTACGGATGCCAGGGTTTCGATCATCCCCCTCGTCAACGCAGGTCATCGGAGGCTGTCTTGAGTCTCGCTGTCCGTCGTACCGCCACCGTCGCCGCCTCCGCGGCGACGCTGCTCCTTCCTCTCCTGCCACCCGCCGCCGCCGGAACTCCCGCCGACGGCCCCGCCCTCTCCCCACCCGCCAAACAGGCCGTCGCGATCGGGCGCGGAGGCGCGGTCGCCAGCGTCAACCCGTACGCCTCCCAGGCCGGCCTCGACGTGCTGCGGCACGGCGGCAACGCCGTGGACGCGGCGGTGGCCACCGCCGCCGCGCTCGGTGTGGTCGAGCCCTACTCGGCGGGCATCGGAGGCGGCGGATACTTCGTCTACTACGACGCCCGGACCGGGAAGGTGTCCACGATCGACGGGCGGGAGACCGCTCCGGCGTCGATGCGCTCCGACTCGTTCACCGACCCGGCGACCGGCAAGGCCATCCCCTTCCCCGAGGCGGTCAACTCCGGTCTGTCCGTGGGCGTCCCGGGCACCCCCGCCACCTGGGACAAGGCACTGAAGGACTGGGGCACGATCCCGCTGGCGGCCGCGCTGAGGCCCGGCACCCGCCTGGCCGAGAACGGCTTCGTCGTCAACGACGAGTTCCGCGCCCAGACGGCCATGAACGAGGAGCGCTTCCGCGCCTTCACCTCCACCGCCGAGCTGTTCCTGCCCGGTGGCGAACTGCCCGTCGTCGGCTCCCGCTTCCGCAACCCGGACCTCGCCCGGACCTACCGCGAGCTCGCCCGCGAAGGCACCGGAGCCCTCTACCACGGCGACCTCGGCCGCGACGTGGTGCGCACCGTGCGGAACCCGCCGGTCGCTCCCGGCGCCGAACGAGTGGTCCGCCCCGGCCTGATGGACGAGGCCGACCTCGCCCGCTACGCGCCGCTGCGCCGGGAGCCGACCCACACCACGTACCGCGGCCTGGACGTGTACTCCATGGCGCCGTCCTCCTCCGGTGGCACGACCGTGGGCGAGGCGTTGAACATCCTGGAGAACTTCCACCTGTCGAAGGCCGACCGGGTCTCGGCGCTGCACCACTACCTGGAGGCCGGCCGGATCGCGTTCGCCGACCGCAACCGCTGGGTGGGCGACCCCGCCTTCTCCGACGTGCCCACGCGGGAACTGCTGTCGAAGGAGTTCGCCAAGGACCGCGCCTGCCTGATCAGCCCCGACACCGCGCTGACCAGCCCGCTCGCACCGGCCGACCCCCGCGTGCCGGGCTCGGCCTGCACCCGCGGCACGGGCACCCAGGAGCCGTACGAAGGTCCCTCGACCACGCACCTGGTGACCGCGGACCGCTGGGGCAACGTCGTCTCGTACACCCTGACGATCGAGCAGACCGGCGGCTCGGCCATCACGGTGCCCGGCCGCGGGTTCCTGCTGAACAACGAGCTGACCGACTTCGACTTCACGCCCCTGACCGCCGGCGTGCCCGACCCGAACCTGCCGGGGCCCGGCAAGCGCCCGCGCAGCAGCATGTCCCCGACGATCGTCCTCGACGAGGGCAGGCCGATGCTCGCCGTCGGTTCCCCCGGCGGGGCCACGATCATCACCACCGTGCTGCAGACCCTCGTCAACCGCCTCGACCTGGACATGCCCCTGCCCGAGGCCGTCGCGGCGCCGCGCATGTCCCAGCGCAACCGGGTCGCGACCGAGGCCGAGCCGGCCTTCCTCGACTCCGCCGACCGCGGGGCGCTGGAAGCACTGGGCCACCGCTTCGTCCCGGCCCCGAGCACCTTCACCCCCTCCCCGGAGATCGGGGCGGTGGCGGCGCTGGAATTCCTGCTCGTCATCGACGAGTCGCACGTCACCGTGCCGCAGATCGGCGCCATGTACGAGGGCGACGCCTCCCGCAAGCGCACCCTCGTCGACCA
>NZ_JBSGBF010000159.1:0-9408 GCF_053601115.1 Streptomyces sp. NPDC004788 | reverse complement strand
GGCCAGCTCGGCAACGGATCGAACACCGACAGCAGCGTGCCCGTCGTCGTCAACGACATCATCGACGTGGCGTCGATCGCCGCCGGCGACAGCAGCGGCCTGGCGGCGACCACCGACGGCACCGTCCGCGGCTGGGGAGCCAACGGCCATGGTCAGCTCGGCGACGGCACCCACGTCAACAGGAACACCCCCGTGTACGTCTGCGCCCCCGGCGCCACCTATCCCTGCGGTGACGTCCTGAGCGGCGTGACCGCCCTCTCCGGGGGCGGCGACCACAGTCTGGCGCGGCGCACCGACGGCACCGTCGTCGCCTGGGGCGCGAACAGCTACGGCCAACTGGGCGACGGCAGCAACACCGACAGCAGCACACCGGTCCAGGTCGCCGGAGTCAGCGGGGTGACCTCCATCGGCGCCGGCTACGCGCACAGCCTGGCGGCGAAGAGCGACGGCACCGTCCGCAGCTGGGGCTTCAACGCCACCGGCCAGCTCGGGGACGGCACCACGGTCGACAGGAACGCCCCCGTACAGGTCTGCGCGCCCGCCAAGACCGCCCCTTGCACGTCCTTCCTGACCGGAATCGCGACCGTCTCGGGTGGTTTCGGCCACAGCGTGGCGCTGCGCGCCGACGGCACCGTCCGCAGCTGGGGAGCCAACACCCTCGGCCAGCTCGGCGACGGAACCACGACCTCCAGCACGGTACCGGTCCGGGTCTGCGCCGCCGGCGAGACCGCGCCCTGCACCCGCCTCCTCGACGGGGTCCTCGCCCTCGACGCGGGTGACTTCCACACCGTCGCCACCACCAGCCCCACGGCCGACGTCGCCGTCTCCCTCAGGGCCACCCCCAACCCGGTCGTCCCGAACGGCAAGCTCACCTACACCGTCACGGTCAAGAACAACGGCCCCTCGGCCGCCGAGAACGTCGTCTTCGACGACACGCTGCCCGCCGAGGGCGAGTTCGTCAGCGCGAGCCCCAGCCAGGGCAGCTGCGTCGTCCCGCCGGTCGGTTCGACGGACACGGTGACCTGCAAGCTCGGTGTCCTCGCCGCGAACACCAGCCGGGCCACCACGATCGTCGTCACCGTCCGCGCCGACGCGGGCACCACGGTCACCGACAGGGCGAAGGTCACCAGCACCACGGCCGACCCGAACCCGGTGAACAACTCCGTGACCGTGCGCACGCGCGTGGGCTGATCCGGCACCCGGCACCCGCGGCCACGGAGATCAGTAGTAGTCGCGCATGATCTCCGTGGCCCAGGCCGGCTGTCCGGTCGGGCCCTGGGGGCCGAACTCGGCGAGGTACGGCTTGAGGTCGAGCACCGGGGTGCCGTCGACCGCGTCGAGGCCCTGGACGTGGACGTCGAGGCCGTCGACGCGCAGGAGGCGGCAGCGGGAGACGCCGAGGCGGTTGGGCCGGTTCTTGCCGCGCTGGGCGAAGATGCCGACGAGCGGCCAGTCGGTGTTGCCGCGCGGGTGGCGTGCGCCGGTCTCGATCTTCTCCTCCGGCACCCGGTCGAAGTGGTAGACGACCTCCAGGTGCGAGAAGGCGTCGAGCCCCGCGAGGGCCTCCGGGCCGAAGCTCTCGGCGTCGAGCCGGATGACGGCGGTGACCTCGCCCCACTCGTCGTCGCGCACCTCGGCGCGGCCGCCGACGACGCGACCGACCGGCTGCGACACGATCCCGGTGTTCCGCTGCTCCTGCATGTGCTCCCTCTCGTCGGTCCGGGCTTCCCGGTTCAGGACAGACCGGTCGCGGCCAGGACCGCGTCCACCGTCTCCTCGACCGTCTGCTCCGCGTTGTCGATCCAGACGCCTTCCCCGGACAGCTCGTCGCGCATCGCCTCGTCGAGGAAGGCCCAGTTGGTCGTGAGGCGCTTGTGGCGGGCGTTGTTGCGCTCCCACGCCTTGTCCGGGCCGGGCGCGAGGAACACCACGTGGAACGGGCGGGCCGCCATCTGCCCCCGGTACCAGTCGAGATGGGAGCGGCGGACCACGACGTCGTCCACCACCGGCACGAAGCCGGCCGCGACGAAACTGCCCGCCAGGAGGCAGGCGTTGCGGGCCCGCAGGAAGATCTGGCGGTCCGCCTCCGGGTCGCCGTCCGGGGTCGGCCAGTGGCCGCCCCGGACGATCAGCTCCTGGAGCCGGTCGACCTCGATGTGCGCGGAGCGCCCGAACCGGGCCGCGAGGGCCGCGGCGACGGTGGACTTGCCGCTGCCGGGGATGCCGGCGAGGAGGACGGCGCCGGGGGCGGGCGTGAGGTCGACGGGGACGAGATCCATCCCCGTACCGTAGATCAACAGGTCGACTGATCAACAGGTCGACGGATCAACAGGTCCGTGGATCAACAGAGCATCAGGTCAGCACGTTGACGGATCGGCAGATCGGCGGACCAGCACTCCGGCACTCCCCCGCTCCCGCGCCTCCCGCGCCTCCGCGTCGCCCGTCCCGGGCTGCGGCGGCACGGTCGCCGGCGACTGCTCGCCCGGGTCACCGCCGAGGTTCATGGGCGCCGGTCAACGGGCGGCGGGCAGCGTACCCGGGGCGGCGGGCTCCGGCTGTCCCCCGGAGGAGGCCGGGGAGGCGTCCGTTCGGCCCGCGGCGTCCGCGGTGCGCGCCGCGCCCGCGGCATTCGCGGCGGCCTTGCGCTGCAGGGACGTCAGCGCCACTCCTCCGACGAGCAGCGCCGCCGCGCACCACCGCAGCGGGCTCACCGACTCGCCGAGGAAGAGGGCCGCCGAGGACATGCCGAAGACGGGGACCAGGAGGGAGAACGGGGCGACGGACGAGGCCGGGTGGCGGCGCAGCAGCCAGCCCCAGGCGCCGAAGCCGAAGACGGTGGTGATCCAGGCGACGTAGACGATGACGCCGGCGCCGGTCCAGTCGAGACCGCGCAGGGCGTCGAGGTCCCGCTGCGGGCCTTCGAGAAGCAGGGACAGGCCGAGCAGCGGCAGTACGGGGACGGTGCTGACCCAGACCATGAAGTTGAGCGGGTCCGGCGGGGCGGCCTTGCGGGTGAGGACGTTGGAGACGCCCCAGCAGACGGCGGCGGCGATGACGAGCGCGAAGCCGGTGAGGGCGCCGGAGGCGCCGCCGTGGGCGGAGGTCTCGTCGACGGCGGCGACGGCGATGCCCGCGAGGGCGACGCCCATGCCGAGCAGCTTGGTCCGGCCGGGGCGCTCGCCGAGGGCGAGGAAGGCGAAGAGGGCCGTGAAGACCGCCTGGACCTGGAGGACCAGGGAGGAGAGGCCGGCCGGGGCGCCCAGGCTCATGCCGGTGAAGAGCAGCCCGAACTTGGCGACGCCGAGCGCCAGGCCCACCCCCGCGATCCACTTCCACGCCACCTTCGGGCGGCCGACGAAGAAGACGGCGGGCAGGGCGGCGACGAGGAAACGGAGGGCGGAGAAGAGCAGCGGCGGGAAGTGGTCGAGGCCGATGGAGATGACGACGAAGTTGACTCCCCAGACGGCGGCGACCAGGGCGGCGAGAGCGATGTGGGCGGGGCGCATGTGCACGAGGATCACCCGCCGGGACCGTGTAGCACCAGCACGGATTCCTTCATGGTTGGATGTAGCACCGCTACAGAAAGGGGCTGGGAACGTGCTCGATCTTGGACGTCTGCGGGCGCTGCACGCCGTCGCCGTGCACGGCACGGTCGGCGCCGCCGCCACCGCCCTCGGCTACACCCCGTCCGCCGTCTCGCAGCAGATCGCCAAGCTGGAGCGGGAGACCCGCACGACCCTGCTCGAACGCGAGGGCCGGGGTGTCCGGCTCACCGACGAGGCACGCCAACTCGCCGATACGGCCGAGCGGTTGATGTCGCTCGTCGAGGAGGCGGAGGTGCGCCTGGAGGAGCGGCGCGGGCGGCCGACCGGGCGGCTGCGGATCGGCTGTTTCGCGAGCGGGGCGCGCGGTCTGATGCCCCGGGTGCTCGCGGACCTGGCCCGCCGTCATCCGTCGCTCGACGCGCGGCTGACGGAGGTCGACCCGCACCTGTCGGTGGACCTGGTCGCGCGGGGCGTGCTCGACCTGGCCGTGGCGCACGACTGGGACATCGCGCCGCTGCCCGTACCGCCGGGCGTGGAGCAGGCGGTGATCGGCGACGACCGGTGCGACATCCTCGTACCGCTCGGGCATCCGCTGGCGGAGCGGGCCACGGTGCGCCGGGAGGACCTGACGCGGGAGCGGTGGATCACGCAGCCGCCGGGGACGGTGTGCCACGACTGGCTGATGCGCACGCTGCGGGCGACGGGGTACGAGCCGCTGATCGCCCATCAGGCCGAGGAGAACCACACCCAGGTCGCGCTGGTCGCGGCGGGCCTCGGCATCGCGCTCGTGCCGCGGCTCGGGCGCGGGACGCTGCCGTCCGAGGTGGTAACGCTGCGGCTCGAACCGATCCCGACGCGGCGGCTGCGGGCGCTGTGGCGGACGGGCGCGGCGCGCCGGCCGGCGATCACGGAGACGGTGCGCACGCTCCAGGAGCTGTGGCCCGAGGTCGCGTCGACCGGGTGACGGCGGACCCGAGCCGTGGACCGAGGTCGCGTCGACCGGGTGACGGCGGACCCGAGGGCCGCGATTCTTGCGCCGATCCTTGACCTGGCAGTTACTTTCCGGCTATCGGTGGCACCTTGGAAGTTTCCTTCAAGGAAGGAGCACCAGTGCACCACCGCACACCGTCCCCCTCCAGACGCACCGTCCTCACGGTGACGGCGGCGGCAGCTGCCGCCGCCGTCACCGGTGTGACCGTCCCGGTCGCCCACGCCGACGAGGCCAAAGCCGCCGACGTCCTCTCCCGCATGTCGCTGGAGGAGAAGGTCGGCCAGCTCTTCGTCATGCGCGTCCACGGCCACTCCGCGACCGCCCCCGACCAGGCCGACATCGACGCCAACCTCAAGGACATCGGCGTCCGCACCGCCGCCGAGCTGATCGAGCGGTACCACGTCGGCGGCATCATCTACTTCGCCTGGACGCACAACACCCGCGACCCGCACCAGATCGCCGCGCTCTCCAACGGCATCCAGCAGGCCGGTCTCGCCCAGCCCACCCCGGTTCCGCTGCTGATCTCCGTCGACCAGGAGCACGGCGCCGTCGCCCGGATCGGCAAACCCGCCACGCTGATGCCGGGCGCGATGGCGCTCGGCGCCGGCGGCTCGCTGTCCGACGCCCGCAAGGCGGGGCAGATCGCGGGCGCGGAGCTCGGCGCCATCGGCATCCGGCAGGACTACGCCCCGGTCGCCGACGTCAACATCAACCCGGCCAACCCGGTCATCGGCGTCCGCTCCTTCGGCGCCGACCCGACGGCGGTGGCCGCCCTGGTGTCCGCCCAGGTCAAGGGCTACCAGCAGGCGAGGATCGCGGCGACCGCCAAGCACTTCCCCGGGCACGGCGACACGGCCGTCGACAGCCACACCGGCCTGCCGGTCATCAACCACACCCGCGAGCAGTGGTCCGAGCTCGACGCGCCGCCGTTCCGCGCGGCGATCGCCGCCGGCATCGACGCGATCATGACGGCGCACATCCTGGTGCCCGCGCTCGACCCGAGCGGCGATCCGGCGACGCTCTCCCGGCCGATCCTCACCGGCATCCTGCGCGAGGAGCTCGGCTACGACGGGGTCGTGGTCACCGACTCGCTGAGCATGGAGGGCGTGCGGACGAAGTACGGCGACGACCGGGTGCCCGTCCTCGCGCTCAAGGCGGGCGTGGACCAGCTGCTCAACCCGCCGGACCTGGCCGTGGCCTGGAACGCGGTGCTCGCCGCGGTGAAGAACGGCGAGCTGACCGAGGCCCGGCTCGACGAATCGATCCTGCGGATCCTGCGGCTCAAGGCGAGGCTGGGCCTGTTCCGGGAACCGTTCGTCACCGACGCCGAGGTCGACCGCGTGGTCGGCACCGCCGCCCACCTCGCGCACGCCGACCGGATCGCCGGGGCCACCACCACCCTGCTCGTCAACGAGGGCGGCTTCCTGCCGGTCAGCCGGCTCAGCCACCCGAAGGTGCTGGTCGTCGGCGCCGACCCGGCCTCGCCGTCGGGCACCACAGGCCCGCCGACGACCACGATCGCCGGCGCGCTCACCGAACTCGGCTTCACGGCCACCGCGTTGTCCACCGGAAGCGCCCCGACAGCCGCGAGGATCGAGGAGGCGGTGACGGCCGCCGCCGGGCAGGACCTGGTCGTCGTCGGCACGTACAACGTCTCCGCGACCAGCACCCAGCGCACCCTCGTGGCCCGGCTCGTCGAGACCGGGGTGCCCGTGGTGACGATCGCCATCCGCAACCCGTACGACGTGGCCAGGACGACCGGCCAGCGCGCCGCGCTCGCCAGCTACTCCTGGACGGACGTCGAACTGCGCGCGGCCGTACGGGTGCTGGCCGGCCAGGACAGGCCGCGCGGGCGGCTGCCCGTGCCCGTGCAGAGCGCGGACGACCCGACGCGGGTGCTCTACCCGGTGGGGTACGGCCTGTCGTACGCGTGACACGGAGCCGCGTGACGCGGAACCGGCCCCCGTCCGCGCGGGACGGGGGCCGGTTCGAGCGGACGGGCGGTCGCCGGACCGCTACGGGCGCAAGCCGTACTCGCGGGTCGCGTCCTCGTCGACCGGCTTGTCGATCCGGGCGTCGAAGCGGGCCAGCGGCTGCGCGGCCTGGACGGCGGGGGCGTCGACCCCGGCCCAGGCGAGGATGCGGGCGGTCGCGTTGGCCTTCTCGGCGTCGACGAGACCGGCCACGTTGGCACCGTGGTTGGCGCCGGGCGCCACGTACACGAAGCTGTCCCGCGCGCCCTTGCCGAGGCGGAACTTCTCCGAGCCCCACGGGTCGTTGCCGCCGTAGACGAAGAGCATGTGGTTCGCGTTGTGGCGGACCCAGTTGTCGACGTCCTTCATGACCCACGGCTTGAACTTCATGGGGATCTCGCTGGGCACGAAGCTGCGGGCGGGCTGGTAGCCGTAGCGGGTCAGTCCGTCCAGGTGCGGCTGCTTGATGGTGGGCGAACCCAGCTCGGTGGCCGCCTGGTAGTAGTACGGCGTGTAGTACTCCAGGCCCTGGTCGGTGTACGCGGACCAGCCGGAGTAGGCGTCGATCGTCTCGTAGACGGCGTCGTCGCTCGCGGTGGCGGCGTCCGGGATCTGGTCGCAGACGTCCTGGCCGTAGTACTGCCAGAAGCCCCACACGAAGTCGAGGACGACGGCCTCGTAGGCCTTGTCGAGCGAGCCGACCGTGTTGAAGGTGGCGCCGTTCTCCTTGGCCCACGCCTCGTACTTCTTCTCCAGCGGCTCGCGCCGGACCAGAGCCTCGCGCTGCATGTTGTCCAGGCGGTCGCGGCACTCCTTGGTGCCGACCGTCTCGAAGAAGCGGTCGTAGGCCGAGTCCTCGTTGTTCACCACGTCGTTCGGCGCCACGTACGCGACGACGCCGTCCATGTCGCGCGGGTAGAAGCGCTCGTAGTAGGTGGCCGTCATGCCGCCCTTGGAGGCGCCGGTGGACAGCCACTTCTTGCCGTAGATCGACTTCAGCGCGGTGTAGATGCGGTGCTGGTCGCTGGCGGCCTGCCAGATGTCCAGCTTCGACCAGTCGGCCGGCGCCGGGCGGGACGGCGTGAAGAAGCGGTACTCCATGGAGACCTGGTTGCCGTCGATGATCCGGGTCGGCTCGGTGCGGCTCGGCGTGGTGTTCAGCCCGTAGCCGCTGGTGCGGAAGACGGTGGGGCGGTCCGTGTCCTTGTGGAGGATCGAGATCCGCTGCTGGAACGTGCCCGCCCACGGGCGGTGGTGGTCGATCGGCTGCTCGTAGTTGAGGACGAAGTAGCGGTAGCCCGCGTACGGCTTCTCCTCGATCAGGGTCATCCCCGGGATCGCCAGGATGCGGTCCTTGATGTCCGTGCTCTGCGACTCGGCCGCGGTCGTGCTGCTCGTGGTCTCCGTGTCCGCGGCGGTAGCCACACCGGTCGACCCGACGGTGCCTATGAGCACCGAAAGCGACAGCACCCATCTCAGCGACTTGCGCATTCACCCTCCCCTTGGTTCACAACGGTCACGTGAACCTAGCGGGGTCAACGCACGGCCCGCCAGACCTGGTTGGCCCTTACCTGTGCATCAGCACAGGATCCAGCCGGTGGCGGTGGTGCGGCCGTCGATGGTCGCGGCGACGCGGACGCAGCGGTTGAGGGCGTATACGGTCACGGGCCCGGCCTGCCGGCGGAACCTGCCCGCGTTGACCGCCGCCCGGCCGCCGCGCGGCTGGAGGGACACCGACATCGGGCGCGGCGGGCCGGACCGCTTGGCCACGGCGAGCGCGCAGACGTAACTCCGGGTGCGGTAGAGCCGCAGCTCGCCGGTGGCGAAGGCGATGGTGCGGGTGGGCCGGCCGACACAGGCCGAGGCGGCGTCGGCGGAGCCGGCGCCGGGCCCGGCGAGGACGAGGGCGCCGACGGCGAGGACCAGGGCGAGCACATACAGGGAGAGCCGCCGGACGTCTCTCGTCACTACCCCACCGAACACGCGCCCCTCCTCCTGTCATGGCCGTACAGGCATACGACGCAGTGGGCGCGCGTTCGGTTGCCGATCGGTGGCCGATCGGTTGCCCATCGGTTGCCGATGGCTTTCCACGGGCTTCGGGTCGGCTGCCGGTCGGCTGTCGGGCAGCTGCCGGTCAGCTCAGTTCGGCCACGGGCACCGGGGTCTCGTCCTCGCCGATGAAGGTGCGCCACAGGGTGGCGTACCGGCCGCCCTGGGCGAGCAGCTCGTCGTGGGTGCCGTCCTCGGCGACCCGGCCGTGGTCCATCACGATGACCCGGTCGGCGCGGGCCGCCGTGGTGAGCCGGTGGGCGACGACCAGGGTCGTGCGGCGCCCGGCGAGGCGGTCCGTGGCCGCGTTGACCTGCGCCTCGGTGGCCAGGTCGAGCGCGGCCGTCGCCTCGTCGAGGAGCAGCACGTCGGGGTCGACCAGCTCGGCGCGGGCCAGGGCGATCAGCTGGCGCTGGCCCGCCGAGAGGTTCCGGCCGCGCTCGGCGACCTCGTGGAGGTAGCCGCCGTCGAGCGTGGCGATCATGTCGTGGGCGCCGACCGCGCGGGCCGCGGCCTCCACCTCGGCGTCGCTGGCGTCCGGCCGGCCGTACGCGATGGCGTCGCGGACCGTCCCGGGGAACAGGTACGCCTCCTGGGGCACGACGCCGAGGCGGTGCCGGTACTGGGTGAGGTCGAGGTCCCGCAGGTCGGTGCCGTCGGCGGTGACCCGGCCGCCGGTCGGGTCGTAGAACCGGGCGACGAGCTTGACCAGCGTCGACTTGCCGGCGCCGGTCTCACCGACGAAGGCCACGGTCTGCCCGGCGGGTATCCGCAGGTCGACGCCGGTCAGGGCCTCGTCCTCGGTCCCGTACGCGAACGACACGTCCTCGAAGGCGATCTCGCCGCGCAG
>NZ_JBSGBF010000158.1:0-9747 GCF_053601115.1 Streptomyces sp. NPDC004788 | reverse complement strand
GGCCCCACTAATCGCGGCGGCGGGGGGGGGGGGGGGGGGGGGGGGGTTTTGTGGGGGGGGGGGGGGGGGGCCCCCCCCCCCCCCCCGCCCCCCCCCCCCACCCCCGTAACCCCGCGCGCTACTTCGCGTCGCTGCTGTCGATGCCGAGGCCCGGCAGCAGTCCCGGCAGGATCGGCGGGATGGTGACGTCCGGGACGGGTGGCAGCGACTCCTCGCCGGACGGGGCCGTGCTCGGGCCCGTCTGCGGCGGGCTGAGCAGGCCGCCCGGGCCGCCGCCGAGGAGGCCGTCGTCGGAGGGCGTGCCCGAACCGGAGCCGGAGGGCGACGGCTGGGAGGCGTCGCCGCCGTGCGAGGGCGTGGCCGACGAGGTGTGCGTGCCCTTGGGGTCGGCCGCCGGGGTGTGTCGCGGCGTGCTCGGGCCGCCGGAGCCCACGGCGCCGCGGTCGGGGGTGCGCGGCAGGACGGACTGGAGCGGCTCGACGTCTTCGTCTATGGCCTTGAAGACGTCGTTCACCTCGTTGCCCACGTCCGTGAGCTGGACCGGGAGCCGGTCGCGCAGGCCGTCCCAGGTGGCGCGGTGGGCCTGGGCGAAGGAGTTGAGCCGGGCCATGGGGCCGATCTCGCCGTCCCGCTCGTACGCCTGGCGGAGCAGCCGGTGGCCCTCGGAGGCGTCGTGCTTCATGCCGTCGAGGACCCGGCGGATCTCGCCGAGGGACTCGTGGTCGAGGTCGCCGGACCGGCCGCGCTCCATGAGGCGGCGGGCCTCGCTGAGCCGGGTGGACGCCTGGTCGAGATAGATCCCGCCCCGGTCGGCGTCGTCGTCGGCCATCCCGAGCTTGATGTCCTCCATGCCCCGCTTGAGGCCGTAGAGGGAGTCACCGGGGAGGGCGTCGGAGCTGGCAGCGGCCACTCCGCTGAACGCCCCGGCGGCCACGCCGACCGTGAGCCCGCCGGCGGCGAGGCCCTTGGTCCAGCGGGAGCGCGGACGCAACTTGCGGAGCGGGGATGCCCGGTGGGCTCCCTTCCCGGCGGTCCGCTGCTCCGGCACCGTAGGGCCCGCGGCGGCACTCCCCTCCGCGAACATGGCTTCCATGGCGGCGACGAGCTGGGCTCGCTGCACCACCTTCACCTCGGGGTCCATCTGTGGTTTCGGCAGCTCGCCGAGACCGTGCGCCAGGGCCAACAGCGGTCCGTGCTCGGCCGGTTCGGCCGATGCCTCGGGCTGTTCGGCCGCCCCGCCCCCGGACGTCCGATCCTCCAGGGTCTGGGCGAAGGCGTTCGCCCGCCGGTGCGCCGAAACGTTCGCGATCACTGGCGGCACCTCCTCTCGTCATGACGGTCGACTCCCCGGGGGGTTCGGAAGGTTGCACACCTTGAGCGCTTCCACACGAAAGAGTGAGTGGAAGTGGACACGGCGTGACCACAGGGAGCCTGCATTTCGCACAACGAGCGGCGCGGCACTTGGGTTACGCGCGAAAGATGATCGGACCAGTGCGTCATCGAGGCGTCACCGACTGTGAGTTGGGACGGGGCGGTGGGGGTGGATGGGGGGACGGACTGCGGGGCGATCGGCGGGACGGCTCGCGGGGCGACTCGCGGGACGAGGGGTGGGGGTGCGTGTGGGGGGCGCTGAGCGGTCAGCGGGCGTCGTCCGGGAGGAGGCGGGCCAGGGTGCGCACGGCCCGGTACTGGAGGGTCTTGATCGCTCCCTCGTTCTTCCCCATGACCCGGGCGGTCTCGGCGACCGACAGGCCCTGGAGGAAGCGGAGGGTGACGCACTCCTGCTGCTGGGGGTTGAGCCGGCGCACGGCGTCGAGGAGGGCCGCGTTGGAGAGGGACTCGAGGACTGAGTCCTCCGGGCTGCGCTCGACCTCGTTGGCGTCCAGCATCTCGCCGGTGGTGACTTCCAGGCGGAAGCGGCTGGACTTGAAGTGGTCGGCGACCAGGTTCCGGGCGATGGTGACGAGCCAGGCGCCGAAGTCGCGGCCCTGCCAGGTGAAGGTGGAGATGCGGCGCAGGGCGCGCAGGAACGTCTCGCTGGTGAGGTCCTCCGCCGTCGCCTTCCCGCCGACGCGGTAGTAGATGTAGCGGTAGACGGTGTCGCTGTACTGGTCGTAGAGCCGGCCGAAGGCCTCGGCCTCGCCGGCCTGGGCGCGCTCGACCAGGTCCATCATGCGGGCGCTGTCGCTGTCGGCGGTGGGCCTGCGGGCGGCGGTCGAGGTTCCGGCGCCGCCGCGCGTGCCGCGTCTGCCGACGGCGGCACCGCTTTCGGCCAGGGCGTAGCAGGGCCCGGCGGGTGCCGGGCCGGCGAAGGCGAAGGCGGATGCGGGGACGGCGTACGCGGTGGGGACGAAGCCGCGCAAGTGGTCGAGGACCGTTGCGCGCAGCGTAGCCAGGCCCGAGGCGTCAACCCCGACGTGTGGGTACACGGGACTCCCAGAGGCAGAGCTTCCATCACGTGCAGTGCGGGACCGTTCACTCGTCGTGGCGACGTGCGGGGTCCCTTGTGCGTCTGAGGAGAATAACGCTTCGTACAGGCAGCGCTACACCGAGTTGCTGAAATCATCGTTTCGGTCGCATCCATTACCGCTTCAAGTCGGAACTAGTCGCACTTGGGGACCTGTTGTTGATCGGTTTGCTTTCGAGTGTGATCAAAGACGGGGTCGGTTGTGGCCGACTGCGGGGCGGGGGAGTGATCGGCGCCGCTGTCGGGTAGGAAGCGGGGAATGCCCGGGCGTCGCCGTGTGCGGGCGTGTTCGACCACGGACGGGTGAGCGCCATCGGTCCGTGGTTGTCGCAGGCGATCGCAGCCGAAACGTATCCGCATGATCCCTGGGGGACGGTCGGACACAGGCCGTTACCGATGAGGCGCGCGAGAAGGGTCGCGCGAGATGGGTCGCGCGGAGCGGGACGGCGAGAAGCGGGACCGTGCGAAGCGGGACGGCGAGAAGCGGGACCGTGCGAAGCGGGACAGCACGAAGTGAGGCGGGGGGAAGCGGACGGCGCGGAAGGGGGTCGCGCTCAGCGGCGGCGGCGGTGCAGCGCGAGCGCGGCGGCCGCGCCGCCCGCGAGGGCGCCGACGCCCGCGGCGGCCGGGATGCCCACCTTGGCGGCCTTGCGGCCGGTCCGGTAGTCACGCAGCCGCCACTCGCGCTCCTTGGCGTACCGGTGCAGCTTGGCGTCCGGGTTGATCGCGTACGGGTGGCCGACGAGCGACAGCATCGGGATGTCGTTGTGCGAGTCGCTGTACGCGGCGCAGCGGGCCAGCTCCAGGCCCTCGGCGGCGGCCAGCGCCCGTACCGCCTCGGCCTTGGCCGGGCCGTGCAGCAGCTCGCCGACGAGCCGCCCGGTGTAGACGCCGTCGACGGATTCGGCGACCGTGCCGAGCGCGCCGGTCAGGCCGAGCCGGCGGGCGATGATCGTCGCGGTCTCGACCGGGGCGGCGGTGACCAGCCACACC
Organism: Streptomyces sp. NPDC004788; assembly: GCF_053601115.1. Taxonomy (NCBI): domain Bacteria; kingdom Bacillati; phylum Actinomycetota; class Actinomycetes; order Kitasatosporales; family Streptomycetaceae; genus Streptomyces; species Streptomyces sp. NPDC004788. The sequence goes on along the minus strand of NZ_JBSGBF010000158.1, from coordinate 6,287 downwards.
TTCTGGCCGGCGTCCAGGTGCGCCTGGGCGAGGGCGAGGGTGCCGGGCCAGATCCGGTCGGCCATGTACTCGTCGTAGATCTCCTCGCCGATCGACATCAGCTCGGAGACCCGGTGCCCCTTGACGATGGAGAGCGCGCTGTCGCGGGCCTCCTGCATGTGTGCGGGGTCCTCGACGCCGACGAGCCGGAACCACGCCTGGGCCCAGGCGAACCGGGCCAGGTCGCGGCTGTCGAAGAACTTCCGCTTGTACAGGCCGCGGCCGAAGTGGAAGAGCGCGGCGCCCTGCATCACGGTGTTGTCGAGATCGAAGAAGGCGGCGGCCAGTTCGTCGCCGACGACCGGGAACTCCGCTTCCGCGGGAAGGAGCTCGGGGATCTCGGCCGCCTCGGCGGCGGCCTCCTCCCGCTCCTGCTCCAGCTGAGCCGAGGTCTTGCGCGCCGCCTCGGCGGCGGCCTCGCCTGCGAGGACGCTGCGCGCGGTGGCGGAGCGCCTACGGGGGGTGAGCCATCCCAGAGCGGCCATGTTGCGAGCATAGATGCTCTGTTCGGTACTTCCCGACTCGTGAGGATGCCGCGGCGTGAACAGTCGGGGACTCCTCTGTCGCCCGGGCCGCTGCCGACCGCGATCCGACGGTCGACGTCGGCGCAGAATGGACGCCATGTTCGGGACGTTCGGTCGTACGAAGAAGAAGAGCGGTCCGCGCACGGTGACCCTGATCGGCAAGCCGGGGTGCCATCTGTGCGACGACGCGAGGGCGGTGATCGAGGCGGTGTGCGCCGAGACGGGTGCACGCTGGGAGGAGAAGGACATCACACAGGACGAGGAGCTCTACCGCGCGTACTGGGAGCAGATCCCGGTGGTGCTCGTCGACGGCGAACAGCACACCTTCTGGCGGGTGGACGCGGGGCGGCTGCGGCGCGAACTGGGTGCGTGACCGAAAGACGGCTACCATCGAGGACGTTTTGTTGGGTTTCGGGGGCAGCGTCACAAGGAGAGTGTGCGGCTTTGCCCCCTTCGGGATCTCAACGCTCCGGCGCGCTCCGCGGTTCCACAGTGACGGGAACCAGCCGCGTGACCCCGGTCACTTTGGCCGGACAAAACGGACACCATCTTTGTGCACGCGTTCACAAAGACATAGCCTGCATTCGACGGGGCGGTCCTGGGACGCATGGCCGCCTGCAGCCCCGCTCATCCCGCAGGAGCACCGTGGCAACTGGCCGAACTCACCGACCGGCGACCCGTAGCCGAGGAATTCCCGAGGCCACCGTCGCCCGTCTCCCGCTGTATCTGCGTGCCCTCACGGCACTGTCGGAGCGCTCCGTTCCGACGGTCTCCTCCGAGGAGCTCGCGGCCGCCGCGGGGGTCAACTCCGCGAAGCTGCGCAAGGACTTCAGCTACCTCGGCTCGTACGGGACGCGCGGCGTCGGCTACGACGTCGAGTACCTCGTCTACCAGATCTCCCGCGAACTCGGCCTGACCCAGGACTGGCCGGTCGTGATCGTCGGCATCGGTAACCTCGGCGCCGCCCTCGCCGGTTACGGCGGGTTCGCCTCCCGTGGCTTCCGGGTCGCCGCGCTCATCGACGCCGACCCGGCGATGAAGGGCAAGCCGGTCGCCGGCATGCCCGTGCAGCACAGCGACGACCTCGAGAAGATCATCGAGCAGGACCGGGTCTCCATCGGCGTCATCGCCACCCCGGCCGGCGTCGCCCAGCAGGTCTGCGACCGGCTGGTGGCCGCCGGGGTCACCTCGATCCTGAACTTCGCGCCGACCGTGCTCTCCGTGCCCGACGGCGTGGACGTGCGCAAGGTCGACCTCTCCATCGAGCTCCAGATCCTCGCCTTCCACGAGCAGCGCAAGGCCGGCGAGGAGCCGGGCGCCGAGCAGGGCACGGCCGAGTCCGGTGCCGCCGGGACCGGCCCCGTGCCGGCCGGCTCCGTCGCCGCCCCCGTCCCGGCGGCCGCCCGGAGCGCCGAGGACTCCACCCGTAAAGGACCTGACGGGGACATGCCCGCCGTGATGCCCGCATGAGCCTCCTCGTCGTCGGCCTCAGCCACCGCAGCGCCCCCGTCAGCGTCCTGGAGCGGGCCTCCCTCTCCGCGGACGCCAAGGTCAAGCTGCTGCACGACACCCTCGCCGCCGAACCGGCCGCCGAGGGTGCCGTCCTGGCCACCTGCAACCGCATCGAGCTCTACGCCGACGTGGACAAGTTCCACGCCGGGGTCGCCGAGCTGTCCACGCTGCTCGCCCAGCACAGCGGCGTCGGACTCGAAGAGCTCACCCCTTATCTCTATGTGCACTACGAGGACCGGGCCGTCCACCACCTCTTCTCGGTGGCCTGCGGCCTGGACTCCATGGTCGTCGGCGAGGGCCAGATCCTCGGCCAGATCAAGGACGCCCTCGCCGTCGGCCAGGACGAGCACACCGCCGGCCGGCTCCTGAACGACCTGTTCCAGCAGGCCCTGCGGGTCGGCAAGCGCGCCCACAGCGAGACCGGCATCGACCGGGCCGGGCAGTCCCTCGTCACCTTCGGCCTGCAGCAGCTCGCCGAAGAGGCCGAGGTCGCCGACTGGGCCGCGGGCAAGCGCGCCCTCGTCATCGGCGCCGGCTCGATGTCCTCGCTCGCCGCCGCCACCCTCGCGCGGGCCGGCGTCGCCGAGATCGTCGTCGCCAACCGCACCATGGCCCGCGCCGAGCGGCTCGTCGAGATCCTCACCGAGCCCGGAGGTACGGGCGTGGCCGCACGCGCGGCCGAGATGGTTGCCGTCGGCGACGAACTGACCCGTGCCGACATCGTCGTCTCCTGCACCGGCGCCACCGGACTCGTCCTCACCGGCGAGGCCGTCGAGACCGCCATACAGGGCCGCGACAAGCCCCTGTACCTCCTCGACCTCGCGATGCCCCGCGACATCGACGCCGCCGCCCACCGCATGCCCGGTGTCCGGCTCGTCGACATCGAGTCGCTCGCCGAGGCGTCCGCCGACGCGCCCATGGCAGGCGACGTCGACCAGGTGCGCACCATCGTCTCCGACGAGGTCGCCGCCTTCGGCGCCGCCCAGCGGGCCGCCCACATCACGCCGACCGTCGTCGCCCTGCGCGCCATGGCCGCCGACGTGGTCGCCGGCGAGATGGCCCGCCTCGAAGGCCGGCTGCCCGGCCTCGACGACAAGCAGCGCGCCGAGATCACCCAGACCGTGCGCCGCGTGGTCGACAAGCTGCTCCACGCGCCGACCGTGCGCGTCAAGCAGCTCGCCAGCGAGCCCGGCGGCGCCGGGTACGCGGACGCACTGCGGACACTCTTCGACCTCGACCCGGAGACGGTTGCCTCTGTCAGCCGGGCCGACCTGAACGACGGTGACGTCAAGAACCGAGGGCGAGTATGACCGAGAGGGCACTGAGGCTCGGGACCAGGCGCAGCAAGCTCGCCATGGCCCAGTCCGGACATGTGGCCGACGCCGTCCGGCAGCTGACCGGCCGGCCCGTCGAGCTCGTGGAGATCACGACGTACGGGGACACCTCGCGCGAGCACCTGGCGCAGATCGGCGGCACCGGTGTGTTCGTCGCCGCGCTGCGCGACGCGCTGCTCGCCGGCGAGGTCGACTTCGCCGTGCACTCCCTCAAGGACCTGCCGACCGCCCAGCACCCCGACCTGGTGCTCGCGGCCATCCCGAAGCGCGAGGACCCGCGCGACGTGCTCGTCGCCCGCGCCGGGCTCACGCTCGACACGCTGCCCGCCGGCGCCCGCATCGGCACCGGCTCGCCGCGCCGCATGGCCCAGCTCAACGCGTACGCGCGCAGCCACGGCCTGACCATCGAGACCGTGCCGATCCGCGGGAACATCGACACCCGCGTCGGCTACGTGCGCAAGGGAGAGCTGGACGCGGTGGTACTCGCCGCGGCCGGTCTCAACCGCATCGGCGGAACCGAGGAGCTCACCGGCTCCCTGTCGCTCGACCACCTGTCGGTCGACGCGGTCCTGCCCGCCCCCGGCCAGGGGGCCCTGGCCGTCGAGTGCTCGGCGTCGAACGCCGACCTCGTCGCCGCGCTCGCCGAGCTCGACGACCCGTACACCCGGGCCGCCGTGACCGCCGAGCGATCCCTGCTCGCCGCCCTGGAGGCCGGCTGCTCCGCACCCGTGGGTGCGCTGGCCGACCTGCTGGCAGACGGCCCTCGTTCCGAGCAGGTTGTCACCGAAATGCGCCTCCGCGGCGTCGTCGGCACCACCGACGGCTCCACGCTGGTGCAGCTGTCCACCACCGGTCCCGTACCCACCTCCTACGACGAGGCGACGGCGCTCGGACGCGAACTCGCGGACGAGATGCTCGCCAAGGGTGCGGCCGGTCTTATGGGGGAGCGAGCACTTTGAGCCCCACCAGCCCGACCACCAGCCCCGCGTCCGCCGCCTGTTACGGCCACGGTCACGTCACCTTCCTCGGCGCCGGACCCGGCGACCCCGGACTGCTGACGCTCCGGGCCGTCGAGGCCCTGGCCGGCGCGGACGTCCTGATCGCCGAGCCGGAGGTGCTCGAAGTCGTTCGCGGGCATGCGCGCGCGGGCGTGAGCACGCCTGAGCTGACGGTTGTCGACGAGGCGTCAACAACCGTCGGTGTCCCCGTGTTGAGGGATGCGACCAATCTTGTCATGGAGGCCGCGAGGGGCGGCAAGCGGGTCGTCCGTGCGGTGACCGGCGACCCCGGCCTCGACGGCAACGCCGGCAGCGAGATGCTCGCCTGCGCCGCCGAGGGCATCCCCTTCGAGGTCGTCCCCGGCGTCGCCACGGCCGTCGGCGTGCCCGCGTACGCCGGTGTCCCGCTGCGCGACGCGCAGGGCACCGACGTCCGCTTCGTCGACGCCCGCACCGCCGACGACCGGTGCTGGGCCGAGGTCGGCGCCTCCGACGGCACCGTCGTCGTGTCCACGTCCCTGGATTCGGTCGCCGCGGCGGCCGGTGAGCTGGTGGCGGCTGGCCGTAAGCCGGACACCCCGCTCACCGTCACCATCGCCGGTACGACGACCCGCCAGCGCACCTGGACCGCGACGCTCGGCACCATCGCCCAGGTCTTCAAGCAGGGCAAGGTGCTCCCCTCGCCCGAGGGGCACCGCCCCGCGATAGCCGTGGTCGGCGAGCGCAGCGCGCCCGCGCAGCGCGACCAGCTGTCGTGGTTCGAGTCCAAGCCGCTCTTCGGCTGGCGCGTCCTCGTACCGCGCACCAAGGAGCAGGCCGCATCGCTCTCCGACCAGCTGCGCTCGTACGGCGCCGTCCCGCACGAGGTCCCGACCATCGCCGTCGAGCCGCCGCGCACGCCGCAGCAGATGGAACGCGCCGTCAAGGGCCTCGTCACCGGCCGCTACGAGTGGATCGCCTTCACGTCGGTCAACGCCGTCAAGGCCGTCCGCGAGAAGTTCGAGGAGTACGGGCTCGACGCCCGCGCCTTCGCCGGCATCAAGGTCGCCGCGGTGGGCGAGCAGACCGCCGCCGCGCTCGTCGACTTCGGCGTCAAGCCGGACCTGGTGCCGAGCGGGGAGCAGTCCGCCGCCGGCCTCCTGGAGGACTGGCCGCCCTACGACCCGGTCTTCGACCCGATCGACCGCGTCTTCCTGCCGCGCGCCGACATCGCCACGGAGACCCTGGTCGCCGGTCTGATCGAGCTCGGCTGGGAGGTCGACGACGTCACCGCCTACCGCACCGTCCGCGCCTCGCCGCCGCCGGCGGACACGCGCGAGGCGATCAAGGGCGGCGGCTTCGACGCGGTCCTCTTCACGTCCTCGTCGACGGTCCGGAACCTGGTCGGCATCGCCGGCAAGCCGCACAACGTCACGGTCATCGCCTGCATCGGCCCCGCGACGGCCAAGACGGCGGAGGAACACGGCCTGCGCGTCGACGTCCTCTCCCCCGAGCCGTCCGTCCACAAGCTCGCCGAGGCCCTGGCCGACTTCGGCCTGCGGCGCCGCGCGGCGGCGCTGGAGGCGGGCGACCCGGTGACGCGGCCGAGCGAGCGCCGCCCGGGCGCGCGCAGGCGCAGGACGACGTAGCCGTCGGTTGCAGGCGGCGTGAACGCCCGCGGGGCGCGATTCCTTCGAGGACTCGCGCCCCGCGCGCGTTCCCGACGGCACCGCCCGCCGGGTGCCCGTTGCCGCGACGCGCCATTCCCGGCCCCCCCGTTGTGGGCATTCGTTCCGCTGGGGCGGAACGGGTGGGCACAACGGGACGACGCCCCTTGCCGGGCCTAGGCTCCTCGCGCGTTGAGGCCGGGCGCGACGGCGCCGCGGTCGTGGTGCGGGTTC
>NZ_JBSGBF010000157.1:0-10479 GCF_053601115.1 Streptomyces sp. NPDC004788 | reverse complement strand
GCCGGGCCCGCCGCGGCAGCCAGGGCGCGCCGGGTCACCCGGGTCAGCCAGGCCCGCCGGGTCAGCCAGGGCGGGCCGCCGGGTCAGCCAGGGCCCGCCGGCTCAGCCGGGTCAGCCAGGGCCGCCGGGTCAGCCAGGGCCGCCGGGGCAGCCGGGGCCAGCCGGGGCAGCCAGGGCCCGCCGGGTCAGCTGAGGTCCGCCGGGTCAGCCGAGGCCCGCCAGGAGGTCGGCGCCGCCCCGCTCGTCGATCTGCCGGATCACCACCGGATACTCCGGCGCCCCGGCCGGCTGCGGGCAGCTCGCCGCCCGCGCCGCGATCTCGGTCACCCGCTCCAGGCTTTCGCAGTCGACGATCCAGTACCCGGCGAGCACCTCCTTCGTCTCCCCGTACGGCCCGTCCGTGACCACCGGCCGCCCCTCGTCGTCGACGCTCACGAGCCGGGTCCGCCCCGGCTCGACGAGACCCTGCGCGTCGACGAGCTCCCCGGTCTCGGCGAGATCGTCGTTGATCGCGTTCATGTGCGCGAACATCGTCTTCAGGTCCTGCTCGCTCCAGGCCGGGCTGTGCGCGGACGCCTTCCCGTTCATGGCGTCGTAGTCGGCCTGCGCGCCCTGCACCATCACCAGGTACTTCATGACGTTCTCCTCGTCCGGGGGAGGGTGTGCTGTGGTTCTTTCACAGGGGACGTCGGAGCCGGACCTCGTTTCTCGACATCGGGCCGGCAGTCAGCCCGATGCCTCCCGCGATGTCACCCGGAGGAAGCAGCGGTCCCGCTCCGCGACCCGCTCGCGCGGGCCCGCCGACCGCAGGACCACGTCCAGGACCGCGTCCGGATCCGCCATGTAGCACTGGGCGAACCACGCCATGTTCGCCTCCACCACCGCCCAGCCGCCGTCCTCCAGCGGGCCGACGTCCACGACGACCGCGCTCGGCAGCGTGCCGCCGACCGCCGCGAGCAGCTCCGCGCCGAAGCGGCGCGCGTCCGGCGTCAGCGGGCCGGGATCGAGGCGCCCGTACACGGCGTAGCGGCTGCCCGTCACGACCTGCCCGTCGAGGACGAAGAGGCGGTACTCGGCGGTGAAGGTCACCGGGTCCGAGACGAGGACCGGAGTGTGCGGGGGCAGGGTGCGGGCGAGGTCGGAGAGGCCGCGGTCGGGATCGCCGTACACCGCCGCCTCGAACGACTTGTCCGACGGCGGCTTCAGGAACACCGGACGCCACACCTCGCGGTAGACGGCGGAGAACGGTTCGAGGGTGATCCGGCGCCGGGTGAACTCCCTCGGCAGCTCCGCCAGCCAGCCGTCCGACGGCTCCAGGAGCCCCAGCCCCAGCCCGAGCCCGAGGCGATCGGTGACCTCGTCGGCGAGCCGCGGTCCGCCGTGCCAGTGCACGGCCTCGCCCGGGCGTACGACGGTGTCCGCCGGCCGTCCGTCGAGCACCCGGGTCGCCAGGCCGCGGCGCTCGGCGGCCTCGGTCAGGAGGAGTGCGGTGGAGGTGCGCTGGGCGGACATCAGGAGGAGGTCGAGGCCGAGGTCGAGGTCGAGGTCGGTGTCGGTGTCTGCGTCGCTCACGCGGAGAGTTCCCTTTCGAGCGGGGTACGGAAGCGGGGCGTGACCCGGACGTCGCCGACCCAGGCCGTCAGCCGCGCCGCCTCGGCCTCCACCGCCCGTACGGCATCCTTCCCCAGGCCCTTCCCCCGGCCCGCCCCCGCCCCCGCCCCCGCCCCGGCCCCGGCCCCCGCGGCCGTGTCGCCGAGCAGCCGCCATACGATCTCGCCGTCGGCGCGCTGCGCCCAGCCGCCCACGATCCGGCCGTTCCACCACACCGTCGGGCCGATGTTCCCGCTCCGGTCGAAGAGCGCGGCGCGGTGGGCCGGGTCCAGGTACCAGTCGCGGGACTGCCAGCCCATCGCCGTCGGATCGAGCGCCGGCAGCAGCGCCGCCCAGGACTCGTCGAGCGGCGGTACGGGTTCGAGGTCGTCCGGGAGGACGAAGCCCGGCCCCTCCTCCAAGGCCACCGGCTCCGCTCCGAGCGCCGCCAGGGCGCGGCGCACGTCCGCCACTTTCCAGCCCGTCCACCACTTCAGGTCCGCCTCCGTCGCCGGGCCGTACGCGGCGAGCCAGTGGCGTACGAGCTCCGCGCGGGCCTCGGCGGGCCGGAGGTCCTCGTGGGCCGGGAGCAGCGACCAGCGGAAGCGGCTCGACGTCCAGCCGCCCTGCGGGCGGCCGCGGGCGATGCGGCCCTCCATGCCGAGGACCCGCAGGATCCGGCTGGAGACGGACTGCGGGCCTTCCTGGTTGGTGCCGACGCCGTACACGAACTGCGCCCGCAAGCGCGGTACGGCCGCGCCGAGTTCGGTGCCGGTGGCCTCGCCGCGGGCCGCCAGCTCGGCCAGGACCTGGCGCTCGGTCTCGGCCAGCCAGACCTCGTCGTAGTCGCTGCCGGCGGCCAAGTGCCGGACGAGCGTGGCGCGTTCGCGGGCGGAGGCGGAGTCGGCGGTGGAGGAGTGGACGACGGCGGCGAGCGCGGAGGGCACCACGAAGACGGTGTGCCGCATGCCGTGCATCCGGGTCAGCGTCCGCTCCCCGTACAGCGCCCGCTCCACCTCCGCCACCGGGTCCGGGCCGGCCGCGAGCCGTGCGCCCGCCGCCAGGAACACCGTCGCCGGGTCCGTCGCGTGCAGCGCCACCAGTGAAGCGGCGACCTCCTCCGCCGTCCCCGCCCGCGCGGACCCGGCCAGCCGGTGCCGTACCGCGAGCCGCGCCCGGCGCTCGGCCGGGCCGATCCTTCTCGTCGTACCTGTACGCCTCTCGCCCATGAGGACAAGCATGGCTGCCAGGGACGCGGAACGAGTCGGATCAACGAGTCGGATCAACGAGTCGGATCAACGAGTCGAGGACGAGTCGACTCCCTCGTCGAGGAACTCCGCGACGAGGGAGTGGAGGACGTCCGGCCGCTCCAGGTGCAGGTCGTGGCCGGTGCCGGGTACGCAGACGGCGCGGAGCCGCTCGGGCTGCCGCCGCGCCATCTCGGCGTACTCGTCGCCCGGGATGATCCCGTTGTGGCCGAGCACGGCGAGGACGGGCACGTGGATCGCCGCCCACTCCTCCCACCAGGCTCGCCCGGTGTTCTCGGCGAGCGAGGCGATCAGCACCTCGGGGTCGAATCGGGGTCGGAGCCCGCCGTCCCGTTCCTCCAGGCCGTCCGCCCAGCCCTCCCCTACGGGACCGCCGCCGAGGTACGCGACCGCCGCCTCGCGCGTCGGGAACGGCACCGGCCACCCGCGCAGCCAGCCGCCGACCTCCGCCAGGGTCTCGGGCGAGCCGGCACCGGGCCCCGCCTCGACGAGGACGGCGGCGGAGATCCGGTCGGAGTGTGCGGCGGCAGTGAGGAGGGCGGCGTGACCGCCGTACGACTGGCCGATCAACACGGGGCGGTCCAGGCCCAGTTGCTCGCACACCTCGATGACGTCGGCGACGTACGCGGCCCGCGACACGTCCTTCGGTCGCCGCTCGCTCGCGCCGTGCCCGCGCTGGTCGAGGGCGACGACCCGGTGCCCGTCGGCGCGCAGGAGCCGGGCGAGCGCGTCCCATTCGCCGGCGTGCCCGGCGAGCCCGTGGAGCAGGAGTAGCGGCTGTCCACCCCCGTCTCCGCGACCGCCACCGCCCCAGTCGCGGAGCGAGAGCCGCACCCCGTCCCGTACGAGAAGCGTGCGTTCGGTCCACGTCATCAAACGGGCTCCTTGGCCGGGCAGAGCAGCGCGTCGGCGACGGCGGTGCGGGCGTAGAGGACGGACCGGCCGCTGCGGTGCGCGGTGACCAGGCCGGCGTTGCGCAGGGCGATGAGGTGCTGGGAGACCGCGGGCGCCGAGAGCCCGAAGGTGGCGGCGAGCCGGGTCGTCGACGCGGGCGTGTCGAGCTCGGCGAGCAGCAGGGCGCGCGAGCGCCCCAGCACGGCGGCGACGGCGTCGGTGGCGGCGGTCGTGGTGCGGGGCTCCCAGAGGTTGCCGATCCCGCGTGCGGGATAGGCGAGTTGGGGTGGATCGGGGGCCACGGACCGGGTCAGGACCTTCGGCCAGGCGAACGCGGACGGGACGAGCAGCAGCCCGGCCCCGGCCTGGTCGCGGGTGAGCCCGCAGGCGCGCCAGACGAGCCGCAGGGTGTCGTCGTCCCACCGCACGGTCTCGTGGAGTTCGCCGAGCACGCGCGCCGAACCGTGCTCGGCGACCTGCCGGGCGCGGTGGAAGACATCGGCTTCGAGGAGGGTGCGGATGCGGGCCCAGTAGGGGGCGAGGGCGAGCTCCCAGTAGGTGAGGATCTCGTCGCGGAGCCGTTCGAGGTCGATGCCGGAGGGGTTCGGGCGGACGCCGTGGTGCTCGTCGAGGGCCCTCAGGTCGTGGGCGATCCGTTCCGCCGGGGTGTGGACGATGGCGTCGAGTTCGGTGCTCAGGGAGGGGAAGGGGGTGGCGGGGGTGGGGTTCAGGAAGTCGGCGAGATAGCCGTGGGCAGGGACGAGCGCGGCGATCCGTCCCCGGTCGAGCCCGGCGCGCAGGAAGCGGGGGCGGACCTGTTCGATCCAACGGCGGTGCAGGGGATGGCTGTTGGCGTCACGGAGCAGCTGCCGGAAACTGGTGACGACCTCCCACATGGGGGAGACGGCGAAGCGGGTCTGCGCGAGATCGGCGGCGGAGAAGACGAGCCCGGCTTGCATGCGTACCCCCGTACCCCCGTGTCCGCGCCCCGCGCCCCGCACCACCGCGCCCTCCGCGGCGGATTCGGTTCGATTCGGTCTGAGCTTAATCATTGGAGGGCGGTACGGACAGGGGAGCACGCTCCCGGCATGCCCAGCTCCTTCAGAGACCTCCCCGCCGTCGTGTGGACGATCTTCGCCGGCACGGTCGTCAACCGCCTCGGCTTCCTCGTCACGCCCTTCCTCGTCTTCTTCCTCGCCTCCCGCGGGGTGACCGGCACCGACACCACCCTCGTCCTCGGTGCGCTCGGCGCCGGCAACCTCCTCGGCCCCGCCGTCGGCGGCGTCCTCGCCGACCGCCTCGGCCGCCGCCCCACCATGCTCATCGGCCTCGTCGGCTCGGCGGCGGCGCAGGGCGCGCTGTTCGTGGCGCCCGGCGTCTGGCCGATGGCCGCCGCCGCGCTGCTGGTCAGCGCCACCGGAATGGTCGTCTCCCCGGCCGCGTACGCCCTGATGGCCGACGCCGTCGACGCCGACCGCCGGCAGCGCGCGTACGCCCTCTTCGGCTGGGGCGTGAACCTCGGTACGGCGGTCGCCGGCGTCCTCGGCGGACTGCTCGCCGCGCGGGGCTACTGGCTGCTGTTCACGGTCGACGCGGGAACAATGCTGCTGTACGCGCTCGTGGTCGTGACCCGCGTGAGCGAGCCGGCGCGTCTTCCACGGCCTGTGGACGACGCGGGCGACGCGGCGGGCGGCGGCGCCGGCGACGGCATCGGCTACGGCGTCGTGTTCCGCGACCGCCTCGCCCTCGTCCTGCTGCCGCTCTTCGGTGTCCAGCTCTTCGTCTACTCCCTCACCGAGGTCGCCCTGCCGCTCGCCGTCCACGACAGCGGCCTGTCGCCCGCGGCGTACGGCGCGATGGCGGCCGTCAACGCCGTCCTCGTCGTCGCCCTCCAGCCCTTCACCACCGCCCGCCTGGCCCGGCTGCCCAGACTGCCGGTCCAGGCCGCGGGCAGCACGCTCGTCGCGGTCGGGGTCGCCCTGACCGGCCTGGCCGACGGCATCGTCGGCTTCACGGTCTCGGTCGTCGTCTGGTCCCTCGGCGAGGTAGTGGTCTCCGGCATCGCTGCCACGATCGTCTCCAACCTCGCCCCGGCCCACGCCCGCGGCCGCTACCAGGGCGCCTTCAGCTGGACCTGGGGCGTGGCCCGCTTCGCCGCGCTCACCCTCGGCGTCACCGTCTACACGACGCTCGGCCCGGCCGTCCTCTGGTGGTCGGCCCTGCTCGCCGGCCTCGGCGCGGCGGCGGGAACGCTGACCCTCGCGGGCCGGCTGTCCGGAAAGCGGGCCGCGGACCGCGAGGCCGGCCCGGCCCCGGCGCCGGAGAACGTGGGCGCGTCTGCGCCCCGGACCGCGCTCGAGCTCGAATCGGCTGACGAGCGCTGAGCGCATCTGGGCGCATGCTGGCCCGGGATCCAGCCTCCCGGATCCCGGCTCCAGCCTGCCGGATATTGGATCCAGCCTCCCGGATCCCGGATCCCGGCCCGCGTGTCGCGCGAATTACGGCCCCGGGCCCGTACGGACTCCTAGGCTCGACGCGTGACCGAGAACGAGATCAAGATCAAGGCGATCGCAGCACTGACGGCCCTGCGCGGCGGAGTCGACGAGAGCCTGGTCTCGGACCTGCTGGGGGAGGTGATCCCGGGGCAGTTCGCGGTGCCGGCCGAGGCCAGCGCCGAGGAGATCGGGTTCTCGGTCCTGGCCCAGCTCTCCGAACCGCTGAGCGCGCTCGTCAACGGCTTCATCACGGCCTTCGACGCCCTGGCGGACGCGCACGACGCCTCGGGCGCGGAGCCGGACACCGAGCACATCCTGCAGGACTTGGCGCTCCGGCTGGCCAGCGACAACTTCGAGGACTGACCCCGACCTCCACGCCCGCTGTGTGCCTTCCCGCCCGCCCCGCCCTCCCCGCCTACCCCACCCACCCGGCGCACCCCTCCACCCGGCGCCGGTGCACGCACCGCATCGGGTGAAGGCGCGCGGAGGCGAGGTGTCGCTGACGCGTACGGGCCCGGGCGCGCCCGCATGGTGAGCGCGTCGGCCGGAGGCGTTCCGGCCCGGTGAGAGGAACGCGCATGCACGTCCCCACCTTCCGAAGACCAATCACCAGGCCAATCACCAGACCACTCGCGAGACCTCTCGCCGCTGTGATGGGCGTGGTCGCCGCCCTCGCGCTGTCCGCCCTGACCCCCGCGTACGCCGGCGGCAGGGACGGCGGACCGGACGCCGCGCGGGACATCCGTACGGGCCCGCCGGGCACCGCCCTGACCTGGGGCAGCAACGCCCTCGGTCAGCTCGGCGACGGCAACACCGTCGGGGCGAGCACCGTGCCCGGCCGGGTCTGCGGGAACGCCCCCTGCACCGTGCCGCTCGACGGGGTCGTGAAGGTCGCGGCCGGTGACGGGCACAGCATCGCCCTGCTCGAGGACGGGTCCGTCGTGGGCTGGGGCAACAACAACACCGGTCAGCTGGGCGACGGCACCACGACCGAGCGGACCGCTCCGGTCCGGGTCTGCGACGTGGGCGAGACGGCGCCGTGCACGAGGTTCCTCACCGGCGCCGTCTCCGTGGCGGTCGGCGACGTGCACAGCTTCGCGCTGCTCACCGACGGGACCCTGGTCGCCTGGGGCAGCGGCTTCGCCGGTCGCCTGGGCGACGGCACCACGACCGACCGGAGCACGCCGGTCCGGGTCTGCGACGTGGGCGAGACGGCGCCGTGCACGAGGGGCCTGTCCGGGGTGACCAGCATCGCCGCGGGTTACCAGCACAGCATCGCGACCCGTGCCGACGGCTCGGTCGTGACCTGGGGCTTCAACGGCAACGGCCAGCTGGGCGACGGAACCGGCCTGCCCCGCAGCACGCCGGTGATGCTCGGCCTCACCGATGTGGTCTCCGTGGCGGCCGGCGAGTTCCACAGCGTCGCGGCCCGCGCCGACGGCACCGTCTACAACTGGGGCGCCGCCTCGGCGCTGGGCAGCGGCGGTGGCGGCACCGACCAGAACACGCCCGTGCAGGTCTGCGCCGTCGGCCAGACAGCACCGTGCTCGGCCTTCCTCACGGGTGTGAAGTCCGTGGCCGCGGGAGACGTGCACAGCCTGGCCGTCCGGGCCGACGGCACCGTCGTCTCCTGGGGATTCAACGGTTCCGGCCAGCTCGGCGACGGCACCACCACGTCCCGGAACGTCCCGGTGCAGGTCTGCGCCCCCGGCAGCTGCACCTCGCACCTGACCGGGGTCATCGCGGTGGCCGGCGGCATCACCGGCAGCCACAGCCTCGCGCTGCGCTCCGACGGCTCCGTACGTGCCTGGGGGCTCAACGACAACGGCCAGCTCGGCGACGGCACCACGACCAACGCCTCCACGCCGGTCCGCGTCTGTGCCCTCGGCCAGACCGCGCCCTGCACCCGACTGCTCGAAGGCGTCACGTCGATCGGCGCGGGCTTCCAACACAGCATCGCCGTCAGCCGCCCGCTCGCCGACCTCGCCACCTCGATCACCGCGAGCCCGGAGCCGGTCGCCAACGGCGGCACCCTCACCTATTCCGTACGGGTCCACAACTACGGCCCGACCTCCGCGGACGACGTCGTCCTCACCGACCACCTCCCCGCCAACGCCCGCTACGCGAGCGCCAGCCCCTCGGTCGGTTACTGCGACACCCCGCCGACCGGTACGACGGACACGGTGACCTGCCATTTCGGCACCCTGGGCCGGGGCGCGGCCGCGACCGTCACGATCGCCGTGAAGGTACGCGCGAGCAGCGGCGGTGTGACGAACAGCGTCTCCGCGACCAGCGACACCCCGGACCCGCGGCCCGACAACAACGCGGCGGCGATCACGACGCCGGTCGGCTGACGCCATCGGCGGACATCCGGCGGCTGACCCGCCGGATGAGCGGAAAGCCAGAGGGCCGGACCGCTTTCGCGATCCGGCCCTCTGGGCTGGCGGAGGATACGAGATTCGAACTCGTGAGGGGTTGCCCCCAACACGCTTTCCAAGCGTGCGCCCTAGGCCTCTAGGCGAATCCTCCGTGGAGAACATTACATGACCGGAAGGGGTGCTCGCGCACGTGATCCGGAGCGGGGTCCGGTGAAGGACGCAGGTCGGGGTGCGGGTCGAGGTGTGGGTCAGGAGGCGGGTCGGGGAGGGGGACGAGAGGGGGTCCGGATCGGGTACTCTGGGCGGAGCCCCTCACGTGGCGCTATCTGACTGAACTCCCCCAGGGCCGGAAGGCAGCAAGGGTAGGTCGGCTCTGGCGGGTGCGTGGGGGGCGCTTGCGTTCCCGGGGGCGGGCACGCGGGCCGCTCCGGCCGTGCCCGTCCGTCGTTCCCGGGTTGTCGGTGGGCGCCTATAACCTCGTATACGTGTCGTCTCTCGCGCTGTACCGCCGCTACCGCCCCGAGTCCTTCGCCGAGGTCATCGGGCAGGAGCATGTCACCGACCCGCTGCAGCAGGCGCTGCGGAACAACCGGGTCAATCACGCGTACCTGTTCAGCGGGCCGCGCGGCTGCGGCAAGACGACCAGCGCGCGGATCCTCGCGCGGTGTCTGAACTGTGAGAAGGGTCCCACCCCGACGCCGTGCGGCGAGTGCCAGTCCTGCCGCGACCTGGCAAGGAACGGGCCGGGGTCGATCGACGTCATCGAGATCGACGCCGCCTCGCACGGTGGTGTGGACGACGCCCGTGACCTGCGCGAGAAGGCGTTCTTCGGGCCCGCGTCGAGCCGCTACAAGATCTACATCATCGACGAGGCGCACATGGTCACCTCGGCGGGCTTCAACGCCCTGCTGAAGGTGGTCGAGGAGCCGCCGGAGCACCTCAAGTTCATCTTCGCGACGACGGAGCCCGAGAAGGTCATCGGGACCATCCGCTCGCGCACCCACCACTACCCCTTCCGGCTCGTGCCGCCGGGCACGCTGCGGGAGTACCTGGGCGAGGTCTGCGGCCGCGAGGGCATCCCGGTCGAGGACGGGGTCCTTCCGCTGGTCGTGCGCGCGGGCGCCGGCTCCGTGCGTGACTCGATGTCGGTGATGGACCAGCTGCTGGCCGGCGCCGCCGACGACGGTGTGACGTATGCCATGGCGACGTCCCTGCTCGGCTACACGGACGGCTCGCTGCTCGACTCGGTCGTGGACGCGTTCGCGGCCGCCGACGGCGCCGCGGCCTTCGAGGTCGTGGACCGGGTGATCGAGGGCGGCAACGACCCGCGCCGCTTCGTCGCGGACCTCCTGGAGCGGCTGCGCGACCTGGTGATCCTCGCCGCGGTGCCGGACGCCGCCGAGAAGGGGCTCATCGACGCGCCGGCCGACGTCATCGAGCGCATGCAGGCGCAGGCGTCGGTGTTCGGCGCGGCCGAGCTCAGCCGCGCCGCCGACCTGGTGAACGCCGGGCTCACCGAGATGCGCGGCGCCACCTCGCCGCGCCTCCAGCTGGAGCTGATCTGCGCGCGCGTGCTGCTGCCCGCCGCCTTCGACGACGAGCGCTCGCTGCAGGCGCGCCTCGACCGGCTGGAGCGCGGGGCCGCGGCCGCACCGCCGGCCGCCGTGTTCACGACCACCTCGCCCGCGCCGCAGATGGGGTACGTGCCGACGGCGGAGGCCCACGTCCCGCCGCCCGCTCCCATGCAGCCCGCTCCCGTGCCGTCCGCCCCCGCCCCGGCGCCGGCCCAGACCCCGGCCCCGGCTCCCGCGTCCGCCCCGGCGCCCCAGGCCCCCCCCCCCCACCCCCCCCCCA